>JASFVU010000114.1:0-7419 GCA_050049665.1 Bacteroidales bacterium
ACTGAACAGGATGATGATGGTACGGATAAGAGAATTGAACTGTGTTACCAGGATGATCAGAACCAGTGCAATAGCGATCATGAAGGCACGTCCCAGGAATGCCATGGATTCTTCCTGCTCCTGCTGTTCTCCCGTGAATTCGTAGCGGTAACCCGGAGGCATTTCAAAGCTTTCCATCAGGCCGGCCAGTTGCTGGTTGATCGAATTGGCATTGTATCCTTCAATGACATTTGAATAGAGTGTGATCACCCTGTCCAGATCTTTCCGCCGGACGGAACTGAAGGTCGTTGAATATTCGAAATCGGCCACGGCAGACAAAGGGATATAGGTAGGCGGGCCATCGCCATACACAACCATCTTCATGTTCAGGAGGGCCGGCAGGTCGTAACGGTACTGATCATCCAGCCGCACCTGGATAGGATATTCGTCTTCGCCCACCTTAAAATCCGATACCTGTTCTCCAAAGAGAGCCTGACGAATGGTAAAAGCTATCTGTTGGGTAGAAAGTCCGAATCGCTGTGCCTTGTCCCTGTCAATATGGATCAGCAATTCCGGTTTCTGGGTACTGATGTTCATTTTCAATCCCTCAATGCCTGCTATATTGGCCATTTCCAGGTAGGTTTTTATAGTGTCAGACAGATACACCAGCTGATCAAATTCCTGTCCTATGATCTCCAGGTTTACCGGTTTGCCGGTCGGAGGGCCTCCTTCTTCTTTCGAAACCTCTATTTCCACACCCGCATACCTGCCATGAAGGTGCTCGCTCAGCTTACGCATCATTTCGGAAGTGCTTACATCATCCCTCAGTTCGTAGTCAAGAAAAGTAACGGTAATGATCGACTGATTGGGTTTAGCGCCGGCTGAGAAATCATAGGGATCGCCTTTCCCGACGGTAGTCAGCACCGATTCAACGATCTTTTCTCCTTCATCATTTTCATATGGTTCGAAGAGACTGATGATATCATCTTCCAGTTTATGAGTGAATTCGTTCGTTCCCAGTATGTCTGTCCCTATGGGCAGTTCACTCACAATGTAGATGTAGTTGGGCTCTGCATCTGGGAACAGCACGATATCCGGAAGTCTTGAGAAAAACAGTACAATGGTAAGGAGAAGCAGAAACAACGTTCCTCCGAAGAAAAGGAGAAGATTTTTGCCTTTGAGTGCGGTTCTGAGAATTTTGTGGTACAGTTTTTCCAGTTTTAACAGGAAAATATCCTGGAACCAGGATTCCATCCTGCGGAGAAAAAGCAGGTTCATAATGCCTATCAGTCCGAAAATGATCAGCAGGTTGGGAACAATTCTCCATCCCGGTAACAGCAACAATAAGCCGAATACCACCATGGCAGAAGCGATTACCAGTCCTATCTTTCTTTTTCGCAATGCATTCCCGTCCCCGTTGTTATCTGATTTAACCTTGATGAAGGTGGCTGATACCACCGGAATGATCACCAGGGCAACAAACAGGGATGAAGAAAGTACAATGATCAGGGTGATAGGCAAGTATTTCATGAATTCACCCATAATGCCTGTCCACATAGCCAGCGGGAAAAAAGCAGCCAGCGTAGTGGCCGTTGAGGCAATAATAGGCACTGCAATTTCTCCGACAGCCTGTCTGGCAGCTTCCAATGGCGGGTGTCCTTCGTCGACAAACCGGTAAATGTTCTCCACCACGACAATAGCATTGTCAACAAGCATACCCAGTGCCAGGATCAGGGAGAAAAGGACGATCATATTGATCCTGAAGTCAATGGCCCCGATGATCACAAAAGAGATGAAGAAGGACAAGGGGATGGCAAGGCCGACGAAAAGGGCATTGCGTGTTCCCAGGAAAAAGAACAGCACCAGGATCACCAGGATCACACCCATGATCATGCTGTTTTCCAGGTTGGCCAGCAGCATCTTGGTATCTTCACTCTGGTCGTTTGTAATGGATAGGTTCAGGTTGGCCGGCAGCATCCTGTCTTCTTTTGCTTTGTCAAGTACTTCGTATACTTGTTTGGTAGTAGACAAAAGGTTCTCTCCTCCTTTTTTTATCACCTGTACCGACACAACCGATTCTTTATCAAGCCTTGCATAGCTTGTCGGTTCCGCATAACCGTCTATTACTTCGGCAACATCTTTCAGGTACACGGTTCTACCGTCTTCCTCTTTAATGATGATGTTCTCCAGTTCTTTTACATCTTCGAATTCACCCAATGTACGGATGCTTCGCCTGGTTTTCCCAAGCAATATTTCACCTCCTGAGATGGTTACGTTTTCAGCGGCCACAGCCTGGGTGATATCATAGAAAGCGAGGTCGTAAGCTTCCAGTTTCATTAGATCAGCATTGATTTTTATTTCCCTTTCGTTGACCCCTTCAATAAGAACTTTCGAGACTTCTCCTATACTTTCAAGTTCATCCTGAAGGTATTCCGCATAGTATTTTAATTCCTCAACACTGTAATCACCTGACAGGTTGATATTGAGGATGGCAAATTCCGAAAAATCGATATCGAAAGCAAGCGGGCCCACCACATCATCCCCTGTAGGTATCTCGTCGCTGGCGTTGTCGACCGCATCTTTGACCCTCCGGAGAGCATCTTCCAGATCCACGTCGGTGTTGAATTCCACAAAGATCATGGATGCATCCTGTGCCGAAATAGAGGTGATCTCTTTGAGCCCCCTGACGTTTTCAATTTCTTTTTCAAGCGGCCTGGTAATAATACTTTCAATATCTTCCGGGGAGTTTCCGAAGTAGATGGTCTGTACCATGATCTGCGGCCATACGATCTCAGGGAATAATTCCTTTGGCAGATTCCTGTATGACAATATACCTGCGAAGAGAAGGGTTATAGCCAGTATATAAACCGTATTCCTGTTCCTAAGTGCCAGGGAAGTGAGTTTAAATTCCCTGATCACTCTTTCCGATAATTTTTTTGCACTCATACCTGTTTGATTTGTCTGTGATTACTTGATTACTTTTACCGGTACACCTGCACTGACCAGATGGTATCCTTCCACTACAACGCGGTCGCCTTTTTTGAGGCCTTTTTCCACCATACTTTTGTCCTCGTATGAGAGCGAAGTTTCTATATACTTCTTTTTCACTACCTGTTTGCCTTCTTTTTCTTCAACCAGGTAAACATAATTTCCGGTTATATCTTTTCGTATGGCAAGAGAGGGCACTACATAAGCGCTGTCTGCCGAAAAATCATTGATATGAATGGTCGATACCATATTGGGTCTGATCTTTTCATTCCGGTTGTCGATGTGCACTTCGATCTCGAAGGTCCGGCTTGCGTTATCGATTACTTTGGAGACTCTGCGGATGGGTGTCTGAATGTTCAGATCGGGAAGCGGGGCAAAAGTAACGTCAACGATCTGTCCATGTACTACTTTGTCGAGATAGCTTTCCGAAACATCTGCCCTTACTGTTATTTCACTCAGGTTGACAAATTCGACAACAGAGAAACCGGGGGAGGCTAATTCTCCTTTCTTCAGGTATATCTTGTTTACGATGCCATTGAAAGGGGCCCGTATTTGTGCCATTCTCTCCTGTGCCTGCAGTGATTCAAGCTGGGCTTCCAGGCTTTCTTTCTGGGTTTTTGCATTGAGATACTGGATCTCCGACCCTATTCCCTGCTTCCAGAGTGTGTCCTGCTTTTCAAATGTGGTTTTTGCAAGTTCCAGACTGCTTTTTACTCCTTCAATCTGTTTTTCTACTGCATCGGTATTCAGCGAAACCAGCAATTGTCCTTTGGATACATGTTGTCCCTCATTGACATGAATGGTTTTGATCAGGCCACCCATCTCCGGACTTATCAGAGCGTAATTGTCAGCCTCCACCTTACCGTATACAATAATATAGTGATTGAACTTCTCCCCTTCAATTTTCTTTACCTCCACGGGAGTGAGGTTCTCCTTTTTGTCGGGAGTTAGCTGGTTCTCAAGCTTTCTTATTTTCAGCTGCGTGGCAGCTATCCGGTTCTTCTGACTTGTTATCTTCTTTATTATTTGCAGATCTTCCGGATTTACGGTAGAATCCAGTGAGGCTATTTGCATGTCGATCCGGTTCAGCTCTTTTTCAATGGTATATTGTACCTGCTGCAAAGAGTCTCTGTTTGCGTGAAGTTCTTCCAGGGTTTTATCTGTAGTGACATTGCAGGCAGATAAGATAACGACGAAAATGATTAATCCTTTTTTCATTGTTTTGGTATTAGAGTATGTTGTATAATTTATTGTTCTGTTTATAATTGGTTATAGGCTTTGTCAAGCTGGATCTTTGAATTCAGCAATTCCTGGATGGCTGCTGCATAAGATAACTGTGCTCCCAGGTACTGGTTGTTGTAAATTGACAGCTCAAGACTTGACAGAAATCCTTGCTTATAGCGTTCGGTAGCATTATTAAATACTTTTTCGGAAAGAGAAAAATTCTGTTTTTCGTTATGGTATTTTCTAAGGGCAGTCTGGTAATTGTATCTTGCCTGTTCGGCCGTAAGAATTAACCTTTCAGACTCCTGCTCTTTCATATTCCTTGCTTTCTCCATTTCGATCCTTGCCTGAGATACTTTTGCCATTCTGCTGCCACTGGTAAATATCGGCAGGGTAACACCTACTCCCATCACGTGCTTAATAGTGAAATCCAGATCTGTTTTATTCGTTTTGTCGGAATAAGTATAAAAACCCGAAATCGTCGGAAGAAAAGCAGCTTTTTCCAGGTTTACCAATAACTTCTGCAGATCTTCCTGAGTATCCAGTAATTTATAATCGATGTTGTCTTCAAGGACAAAGGTATAGGCCGAGTCAGAAACAATGTTCTGCGTAATCAGCATATCCAGTGATGATGTTAACTCTATTGTATTTCCGGAAGAGACCCCCATCTGGTACTTCAGCATACGCCGCATGGTCTCGATCTGATTTTCTATGGTGGTCAGGTCGTTTTCCGTTCTTTTCACAGTCAGATCAAGCTGGTCGACATCGGTTTCTTCAATCAGGCCCACATCATAAGCCTTTTTTGTATGATCCAGGTTCATCTTTAAATTGTCAAGTGTCTTGACAAGCACTTCTCTGTTGGCCTGCAGGATCAGCAGGGCAAAATAAGTGCCGGCAACACTTTCTTTGATGCTGATCTTGACTTTTTCATAATTTTTTTCGGAGTAGGTTTTGTAAACTTTGGCTGCCTGAAGTCCCACAATGTATTCACCACTGAATATAAGCTGTGATACAGTCACGCTGTAGTTCATCGAGTTCCTGGGGGCGATGGCACTTGATCCTGTTGAGGCAGTGTCAATAATTCCGTCAGGAGGCGGATATCCGAGATCTGTCAGTGAACCGAACATGTAACTGAACAGGCTATCCAGACCAAAATCAAATTCCGGAATATCTCCCGGAATATGCTGGTAGCTTCCTTCTGCGTTTATCTGTGGCAATCCCATTGCCGTGCTTTCCCAGACACGCTTCCTGGCAGCTTCGATGTCGAGCTCGGCATTCTTGCTGACAAAATAATTTTCGATTGCAAAATTCTGTGCTTCCGTGAGAGAAAAACGCATGACCGAATCATTCTGTGCCGTCAGTTTTACAGAGGCGGACAGTAAAGCCAGAGAGAAGCATATAACAGATTTAAAATTCATGGTTTAATGGTTTATATTATGCTAATTCGTGTTTGTATTTTTCCAGTATGGAGATACTTTTATCATTCAGCATGGCCCTGAGATGGTACTGGATCATCTCATGTACATACTTGTCTGATGTAAAATCCTCAATGCTGATGATTGTGCTTTGAGGAATGTTTAAAATTCTGGATGTATGCAATTTTGATATGATGTGTTCATTCAGGTCGTTGCGATACAATTCTTCCTGTTTTCCTTTCCGGATATTCATGATAAACAGATTCTCAAGCAGCGTTATATATTTTTTCTTTACTTCACGGAATATGCCGGGATAATACTTTTTAAGATCATACTCTACAATGCAACTGTATTTTTTCAGGAAATCAACGATCAGCTTTTGAATTTCAATGAGCTGTTCTATGGCATTGTATTCTTTTTTCAATACCGATTGTATTTCCGATACCCTTTTCCGGAGTTCATTCCGGAATACCAGTCGTATCAGGTCCTCCTTATTGCTTACAAACCGGTAAAGGGTTTTTTTTGAAATTCCCATTGCAGAAGAGACATCATCCATGGTGATGCTTTTCATCCCGAAATCACGGAACAATAAAGCTGTCTGGTCAGATATTTCAGTTGTTGTGATATTCATAAAAGGAAAACAAAAGTAACTAAAATAGTTTCCACGGTTTTCAAATAAATATTAAAAAATCATTATGAAACGAATTATGAAAATTTTAAACATTTATTTACGGCAGGAATGATTAAAACTTCAAATGTGTGAAATAACGCGCTTCAGAATGAGTAATTTTAAAATCCGGAACAAATATAGGGCAGAACCTTCCAGGGATGAATGAAAAATCGGCCAACCCTTTTCTTTCATCGGTGAACTGCTATTTCTGAAATCCGAAATACAGAAATAACCTGGCTTTCGTTTGGATCAAAACCGAATCATGCCTTAAAATTTGAGTTTTAGCATAAAAAATCTTAACTTTAATAGAACAGAGTTTGCATGAGGACTTTCTCAATAGAAGGGAGAGCAAAATCTCCTGCGGTTTTTATTAATGAATCAGGAAGGGTGGTTGAGATTTCAGGAAATTCAACTTTAAAAGAAGCAAACTGGTTTTACAGTAATGTTCTGAAATGGATACTGGCCTTTAATACGGGAAGTCGGAAGACGCAGGTTATTGATATCAGGTTACGGCAGATCAATGACAGTTCGGTAAAATGGATACTGTTAATATTGAAGAAGTTGGAAAGCCTGATACCTGCGGCTAACTTTGAGATCAACTGGTATCTGACCGGTGGTAGCCGAAGGGCCGTCATGTGTGCACGAACACTGAAGAGCCATTCTGTTTTCAGAGTGAATCTCTTATCAGAACAAAGAGACTATTAACAACCAGTGGGGCAGAGAAATTTAAAGTCGTTGTAGTATGGGATGGTTTGTCTCTGGAAATAAAACGAAATCAATTGCTCAGGATACTCCGAAGGTTCTGGTGAAGGAAAGGCTGAAGAAAGTGGAGATTTCCGGACATTCGAGGATGACTGATCCGTCAGGATTTTACAGTAACCTGCAAAAAGAGCTTGAAGATTTTTACCTGTCGTTCCATCAGACGCTGATCCTGGATTTTTATTTTGAGTATATTAACACAGGCTCCTCAAAATGGCTGTACCTTATGCTTTGTTCACTTCAAAGTCTGGCGGACAAGGGAGGCATTCTTGAAATCAATTGGTATTATGAAGAAGATGATGAGATCATCGAGGAAGCAGGAGAAGTACTTCAGTCGCTGCTGACAGTTCCTTTTAATATGAGGGTATTGTAAACGGACGGATA
>JASFVU010000115.1:0-7377 GCA_050049665.1 Bacteroidales bacterium
TACTTCGGAGAAGGAGCTCTCTCGCCTGAGGCGAGATCGGTTCCCCGGAGCTTGTCCCGGAAAAAAGGGTCCAGGGCTTCCGCGAGCGCTAAAGCTACTCAGCGGAGGCGCTGCCCTGGAGTTTAATACCATTTATTATTCCTGTTTGAGATTAATTTTATTCACTATTGTAATTTCTGAGCCAATGTATTAAAACCCGAAAACAGGTCTTCCGGTCTCATCAAATTTTACTTCCATAACACGTGCATGCCGGTTTGGATCATATAAAGGATCACCAATAATTTCTTCATAATCGCGGGCATGATAAACACATAAAGGTGTTACTCCATCTTCTGCCACAGTAAAACTATTATGCCCCGGTCCAAATATTTTCTTTTCATAATCTGTCTTTAATACCGGATACCTTGATTTCTTCCATGAGTTTCTATCCAGTAAGTCAGATTCTTCATCTGCTTCCATCATGCCCATACAATAACAGGCACCTGTGGCACTTGCCGAAAATGTTATATAAATTTTACCCTTGTTTTTTATAACAGCCGGTCCTTCATTTACCCAGAAGCCTATTCTTTCCCAATCGTAATCGGGGGTTGTTAGCATAAACTGTGGGGTTTTTAACTTAATTGGCGATTCCATTTCAGCTAAATATAAATTTGAAGCTGCAAACTGGCCACCTGTTTTTTCTGCCCAGCAGTAATACCTTTTGCCTTTATTTTCAAAGATTGTTGCATCTAACGAAAAATCGATAAATGTTTTTTCATCACCATCAGCTGCCTGCATTTGTCCGAGTTCAATCCACTCATCTTTTAATGGGTCCTGACCTTTACATTCAAGAACATAAGGCCTTAGTTTCCAAATATCATCAACTTCGCTGCCGGCAAAGTGTATATACCATTTTTCATCAAGGTAATGAATTTCAGGTGCCCAAATATGGTGACTCATTGGCCCTGTTTCGTGCTTATGCCAGACATTAAATGTTTCTGCATCTTTTAAGTCACTGATAGTTTTAGCTTTACGAAGTTCTATGCAATCATATGACGGTACCGAACCGGTAAAATAATAATATCCATCGGTATGTCTGTAAATAAACGGATCGGCACGTTGCTTAATCAATGGTGCATTTTTACCTGCAGTTGCCATCTTAGATTCTTAATTTGGTTTTTATTCCTTCGTAATAGTTGTCAGTAATTTTATAGCGGAACATCATACCGCCCATAATTGCATGAAAAATACCAGGGATTACCGTAAGCATAAGAGCCAGACCAAGAATAGCAAATTCACTCTGCACCGCATCCGGGATATATCCAAAGAAATCGAGCAATAAGCCTACTATTGCACCAGCAACCCCCATACCTGCCTTTTGAGCAAAAGATATCCCGCCAAAAGACAATCCTGAAACCCGCTTACCCGATTTGGCAAGTCCATAGTCGACGGCCTCAGCAATAGCAGACCAGAAAACCGGTGCATGCAAATCAACTACAAATGAAAGTATAAAATATAGCGGGTAAGCTAATAGCATATTTCCTGGTCTGACCAGAATAAGCATAATTAAACTAATTACTCCTACCGCAAGCTGTGACCACTTGAATAGTTTTACTTTACAATACCTCTTGGTTATGAAATTGGAAGCCGGCATTGCCAAAATTGCCGCTACAACCCCGGTAGCCATAAATGAAGACTGCACCCCGGCATCACCCCCGAGGAAATATTTTGCATAGTATATTGCAACAGAATTACGAATGACATAGCCTACAGTTCCAAAAAAACAAACTCCGAAAAGAAGCGTCCACTGTCCGTTTTTAACGAGTAACTTAAATTGCTCAAATAAAGGCTTCTTGTCCACTACGTGTTCTACACGCTCTCTGGTTGTAAAGAAACTAAACAGGAATAGGAGAGTACCCATCAGTGCCATTAAACCCATAGCAAGCTGATATCCCCTGGCCATATCACTTTTCCCTAGTTTTTCTGCCATAATAGGTACGATAATAGAAACAAGGAAAGCTGCTACTTTTGCAAAGAAAAGACGGTATCCGTTTGCAGACAATCGCTCCTGAGGATCACTTGTCAGTACCCCAATAAGTGAGATATAAGGGATGGTTACCGAGGTAAACATGATGGTAACAAAGATATAGGTGATATAGGCATAAACCAGTTTGCCCGCGTAATCGAATCCAGGTGTGGTAAAAGTTAAAAAAACCGAAATACCAAAAGGAACAGACAAAAACAGGAAATAATGCCTGTATCGTCCCCAGCGGGTTTTAACCTTATCGGTTATAAGCCCCATAAGCGGATCGGTTATCGCATCAATAAACCTGACCAGCAGGAATAATAACGCCACGTCTTTGGGTTTAATACCAAATACATCGGTATAGAAATACGTGATAATAAGAAACATGGAAGAAATAACGACGTTAACGGCTGCATCTCCTGATCCATAACCGATCTTCTCAAGTACACTAAGCTTCTGATTCTGAGATTTCATTATTTGTTTTATAGGTGACTGCTATTTTGTATAAAAAGGCACGTTGTTTTCAATTTTGAAATGCAACTCATCAATTTTTTATTGAATATAGGGCCATCCTTGCTTATCCCAATATAAAATGTGCACTAAAAGTTTTGGCCTGCCATTATCATGGACATCGTAACCATGGCTAAACATATAATACTCACCATCGAATAGATAAACTGAATTATGCCCAATAGCATAATAATCATCATTACCTTCAATAAACAAAGTTCCGCCACCTTCTGTCATAGGCACTCCATCCTTATCAACATAAGGTCCTGTTACAGATTCAGAGCGTCCTACACGGACATTATATGTACTTTGGGCTCCACGGCAACATAAATCGAATGATACAAACAGGTAATAATAATCATCCTTTTTGAAAATAAACGGAGCCTCAACCGCACCATTGCCTGCAACGGTATCTGCTAAATTGAAGTCACGCATTCTTGCTGCAATAGTATGCCATTCCTGGGGTTGCGCAATAGAAATAAGGTCTTCATTTAATTTAACAATCTTTAAACCTCCCCAAAATGAACCAAAAGATAACCAGGGTACATTATTATCATCAAAAACAATATTGGGATCTATGGCGTTCCAGTTATCTCTGCCAGGTACAGAATTTATTATGGGGCCATGATCTTTCCATTTGTATTCCTCATTTTTTGTATCTAGTGTTGTGTTTGTTGCAACCCCAATACTGGAAAGATTACTTCCGAAGGAAGATACTGAATAATACAAATAATATTTTCCATTTTGAAATACGATATCCGGTGCCCAGATATGGCCATTAAATCTCGGCACTTCTTTTTTAAACCATTCCGGTATTGAATCAAAAACCGGGGATGATTTAGTCCAATTCTCCATATCCTCCGATACAGCAGATTCTAATCCCAGACCGGTACCAAACAGATAATACTTATTGTTAGCTTCAATTGCTACCGGATCGTGCATTATTATTTGTTTATTTTGAGCATATGCATTAACAAATACTGATAATATTATAATAAGAAAGAAAAAACGTTGTAGCATAATTTTAAATCTTTTTACCCCAATATGTTGCGTTTAGATTTTTTTCAGTTCCGGCATATACAAATGTTACACAGCGAGGTGTAGCTTCCCAATCGACTTCGCGTTCAACGCAAACAACTACGTTGCCCAATGTGAGTTGCTTTTTTGTTGCATCGTAACTCCAATTGCCTGTCAGTGCTCCCGACATAGTGCCATCAGCATTGAGGGTTAGAGAAGAGGCACCATCTTGTTGGGCATAACTGTATTTAAGGTTTATGTGCTCCCATTTTCCTGCAAGCGAGTCTTTGGTTATAGTTCCGTAATCAGGAACGGCGGCATAACGTTCGGGCAATGCTATTGGCCATAAATTGTTGGGTTCGCTTACAGAGGCCGGACACCATACAATACGGCGTACGTGCCCCATCATAATGGCATTGGACCAGGCATTGCCACCAACGTTTTCTGGCAATCGTCCCTGCGACATGTAAAACCATTCGTCGGTATTTTCCTTTTGGAAGATACAGCAGTGTGATATACCTACCCATCCGAAGCTAAGATTAAATTTGTAAGGATGGGTTACAATAGGGTAGCAGTCACCTTCTCCGGCGGTAAAGTTACGTCCGGTGATATCGAGGTATGGACCTTCAATGTTTTCGCTTCTGACCACTCGTGTGTTATATGGTACGTCCAGGGCATCGTAGGCCATGAACAAATAGTAGTAACCATCTTTGTATATAATTTCAGGAGCTTCGCTGGCCTGCCAGCGCGACGAGGCTGCGCGTGTGCCAATTCTCACTCCATATCGGGCTGTTAGCTCACTTACACTGTTTGCATAAGGCTCACCGAGTGTGTTGAGAGGTTTTCCTGTTGTTGCATTCACTTGCAATAGTGCAAAACCGCTATGCCATGAGCCATGTATCAGGTAATGGTTCCCCTCCGGTGTTACTATATACGTAGGATCGATGGCGTTGTAGTAGAAATAACCACTCCAATCCGATGTACTGGAGCGACTGTAGTCTAAGCCACGATCTGATGATGAACATGTAACAAAACCTTTGTCGGTCCATACAGCTCCGGCAGGATCGGTCGATTCGCACATGCCGATAAAGGCGCGTTCTGTCCAGCTTCCATCAAAGCTTGTCGAGGCAGGGTTGCCGGTTTTAATGTAGTTATCGATAACTATGCTGTAGTACATACGCAAGATCTCCTGACCCCCAACGTTGACACGGCGAACTACCGGTGCCCAAAAACCGTATTTTATGTCATCTTTGGCAATGATATCAAGGCCCATACGGGAACGAATGGCGTTTAGCGAATCGGCTACCCAGGAAGGGGGATCATAAAAAGGCCCGCCTACCCAATCCCAATTAACCAAATCGGTTGAACGTTTGCCTTGAAAATGTCCATGCCCTTCGTGCTCATTTCCATACGAGGCATCGGTACCATACATATAGTAATATCCATTGTAGTAGGCAACCGATGGGTCATGAACGTTGGCCAGATTCCACTCGTTTCGGTTTGACCATGATGCTATTGCTGAATAGTCGTCGGCGTATGTTGGAATGGTGAAAGTTGTATCGGTTTCAGAATCATCCTCTTTGGGTTCGACATTGTTCTTTTTGCACCCTGCTATCAATAGCGTAATTATGCTGACAGAAAAAATCAGTAAATACCTTAGCATATCTAATCTGTTTTTTTGAACTTCCTTATCGACATAAAAAATACATCGATAAGGAAGTCTATAACCTAAGAGAACGATCTCTATTCTAAATCAACTATAGGACGTGGTGCACCATACTTTTGTATGAACGCAGGTCCATTATCTTCATTTTTGTTTGCCGAATTACCTACAAGGTTTTGGTTGTCATCAAGAGTATTTTGATATATTGGAAAATATTCATGTCCTTTGGAATAGTATTGGAACGATGAACCGTCAGCAGTTTCGGCGGTAAGCTCTTCTGTTGAGGCTGTACCATCGAGCTTATAATAAGCATGTTCAAGCATCTGATTCATACGGTTTTCATCGTAGAAGAATCCCCAACGGAGCAGGTCAATACCACGTCCGTTTTCGCAACCGAATTCTTTAGGACGCTCAACATTTGCGATTTGTTCGAAAAGATGATCTGCAGACGGGAAATCAGCAAGCTGAAGGTCCGGAAGAGCAACGCGGCGACGTACCTCGTTAATGTAATCGATAGCAACCTGTGTTGGGCCATTGATTTCATTTTCGCATTCTGCAGCACGCAGTAAAACATCGCTATAGCGCATAAGGCGCAGGTTGATTCCACAAAGCAGACCAACATCGATAGAACTGTAGATGTTATTTCTCGCATTGGTGAACTTAGCTATTGAAATACCACCCTGAGAACTGTTTGATAACGGAGTTTCAGTTATATCTTGTTGATATATAGTGTTATTACGAGGATCTCCGCCAGGATATGCCGCCGTTGAAAGGTCAGTATAAGCGTTATATTCATCTTCGTAGGTAACCAATGTCCAGTACAAACGAGGATCAAGACGACCATCAGTACAGTTCTCTTTTTTGAACAGGTTATATAACCAGACTGAGCCCGCTAAGTCGCCCCAGCTACCCAATTCCTGAGATGCGTAGTTGCTTTCTACAGCGTGCCCCTGAGTTGCATCGGGACTTATGTTGGTCGGAGTCCACTCCTGGTCGGTACCACCTGTACCATAATCCATAAATTGCACTTCAAAAAGGCTTTCAATGTTATTTTCCGAATCCTCTCTAAAGTTGTCACCATAATCGGCTGTAAGTTCATAATGTCCGTAATTACCGGCGATGATGTCTTTCAGTACAGCATAAGCCTCAGAATATTTATGACGGAACATTAGTGCCCGGGCCAAATATCCGGCGGCAGCACCACTTGTAGCACGACCTTTAGCCCATTCGCCACCTTCATCGCGAGATGGCAATATTTGCATAGCTGTTGTAAGGTCAGTTTCTATTTGATCAAACACCTCGTCTTGAGTATTGCTGGTTGCATAAAGGGATTCGATGTCCGAGTAAGATGCATAATCTGTAATCAATGGAACAGTCTGGTAATAGGTAGCCAGTTCATAGTATGCCAAAGATCTGAGGAAGAGCGCCTGTCCTTTTATCTTATTATAAGAATCTTCCGACATTTCCACATCATCAACATTCGACAATACAAAGTTTGTGCGGTTTACTACATTGTAGTTGTCGCGCCAGATCCACTGATCACCTATATCAATTGTACCCGGAGAATTGAAGTTGTCGTACTCCAAATACCACTGTTGTGATGAGTTCCAGACTTCATCGCCCCGTACAGCATCCATTGTGTAGCCAACCCTCGCAAAAGTACCTTCGAGGCGTATACGGTTGTAGCATGCTATGATTGCTTCCTGAAGTTCTGTTTCCGAATCGCCAAAACCAAGAGTTGTCTGCATGTTCGGGTCCGAAACTTCGAGCTTGTCATCGCAGGCGGTAATGCCTCCGATAAGTGCCAGTATCATAAGAATTCTATATAAACTTTTCATAGTGATATCTATTTTAAAATTATATTTTTAGAATGAGACGTTTGCACCGAACATAAAGGTCCGTGGTGTTGGATACGAAGCAAAGTTGTAACCGGGAGTGAATGTAGCTCCTACGAAGTCTGCATTGTAACCTTTGTATTTAGACAATGTGGCCAGATTTTGCCCAGATACGTATATACGAAGGCCATGAATATAGCCACCAAACCATTTATCAGGGAGGTTATATCCCAATTCGATGTTTGCAATTTTCAGGTATGATGCATCCTGCAGGAAACGCTCGCTGAACATATCGTTGGTAATTGAACCTTCCGGCCTGTATGCTACGCGAGGCACATCGGTGTTTG
>JASFVU010000116.1:0-7337 GCA_050049665.1 Bacteroidales bacterium
ATTATACTTCACATTTCCCGATGCGTCTTTCTCGGTTTTTTCCCCGTCGAAAAAGTTTTGCCCGGCACCTTCAGCAACTACGATCAGAGCATGGTGTTTTCTCTCCAGTCTTTTTCTCAGGATTTCCAGGAATCCGTCTGAACCGTACATTTCAAAAGAAATTTCAGGGATCAGCACAAAATTAACTTCCTGAACGGCAAGAGCGGCGTTTGCTGCAATAAAGCCGGAATCACGGCCCATCAGTTTTACCAGGGAAATACCATTGTAAGCACCCTTGGCTTCATTATGTGCTCCACGCAAAACCGATGTGGCAATAGTAAAAGCAGTTTCGAAACCAAAAGATTTTTCGATCAGGTTAATATCATTATCTATTGTTTTCGGGATCCCGGCAACAGCGATCTTTAATCCTCTTTTGGAAATTTCGTCTGCTATAGCCTGTGCCCCCCGCAGGGTCCCGTCGCCACCTATGGTAAATAAAATATTGATGTTCATCCTTTCCAGGGCGTCCACGATCTTACCAATATCCTGCGGCCCCCTTGATGAACCGAGAATTGTACCTCCCTGCATATGGATATCTTCGACCTCCTCCGGGGTAAGATCGATGATTTCATGCTTGTATTTTGGAATAAATCCTTCGTAGCCATATTTGATACCGACTACTCTTTTCACACCATAACGGTCAAACAGCTGCATTACAAGACCCCTGATTACATTGTTCAGTCCCGGACACAGGCCTCCGCATGTTACGATCGCCACTTTGGTCTTTGCCGGGTCGAAATAAATATATTCCTTCGGGCCTGCTTTCTCAAAAGAGACAGGTTCAACATTTTTCTCAACACAGTTCTTGTAATACCTTATATTGGATTTCATTACAATGCGTTCGTCGTCCTGAATATAATTGAATACTCCGTCACCCATCTTTTTTGAAAGATTAAGAGGGGATTCTATACTGCATTTTCCTAACTTGGGAACAAGAAATTGATCTGCTGTATACATTGCTGTTTAAATTAAAGTCCAAAAATACATAATTCCTGTAAAGCAGTTCTTACCTGAAAATTAAATTCTTCAAAAATGGAGAATGCATACTACAATATGTTGCGTAGCGGTTCGGATACCTTATGCCACACATAGTGCTTTTTTGCATAGTCCCGTAAAAGCCTGCCCGATTCTTTCAACTGGTCATTTGTAAGAGCTTGCACAAGCTTGATCAACTGATCGCCGGTCGTAAAATAGTAAGCCAGATTATTTGTTGTATTCCTGTTGTATTCCGTATCAAATGCAAGGATAGCACAGCCTGTAAACATGGCTTCCACAAGAGACGGGTTTGTTCCTCCCGCGCTGTGACCATGAATATAAACCGTACATTGGGTTCTGTACTGCTGAAGCAATTCAGGAGACCTGTAAACCGGATCCTTCAGGAATACGCGTTTTGAATTTTTGAAAGACCGGTAGAGTTTCCTTCCTGTCCTTGTCTGCTTCCAGTTGGAGATAATGATTAAACCTGGTCCCTGCAGTTTTTCAAAAGCTTCAGCGATCAGTTTTAGATTGTTCTCAGGTTCAGCTCTGCATATCATAAGTCCGAAGTTCGAGGAATAAACCGGTACCGGGGTGCTTATTTCGGGAAGATGATCAGCTCCGTATGTTATCTCCAGGATCTTATTATGATGTGTTTCAGGGATGTATTTTTTAAACGCTTTGTTGTCCAGAATAATATAATCGGAATGTTTCATTGCAAGTCTGGCCGACAGCATCAGGTATTTTCTGGCGACCAGGTTCCATTTGGCTCTTGACCATTCGGCACCGTCAGGGTGTATGATAAACTTCACCCTTTTATTCAGCCTGAAAAGGGGCATGAATACACCGGATCCGATACCCAGGATAAGAATGAGATCAGCCGTTCTAAGGGAGAGCAGTATGCTGATTGTATCGTACAGAATGCTCAAAAGACCGTTCGGAGGAATGGGCAAAAACTTCCTGTGTACTCTTTCCCAAGAATTTAGCCGTTCTTTTCTGTCATATAATCCGGTATAACAAAAGACAGTAACATCCGTGCTATTTGAAACTATTTTAGAAATATTCTCTGCGAATGTTTCAAAGCCTCCATAGCGGGCTGGGATACCGGAACACCCTGTTATGAACAATTTTGTTTTCAAGTAAATCGTGAATTTTGGGCTTGTTAAGTTATTAACAACACCCGATATTTGAAAAATAATTTCCGGAAAAGCAGAAGCGTTTTAAGGTAATGGACGGGTATAAAATCATAATATTAACTTAACCTTATTTTAATTTTACTCAAATGTTTAATTAACAATAAGATACGAAAAAAAATAACGTAACAGCCATAAAATCAAACAATTAAGAAAATTTATTTTTTTTTTAATTTTTAATAAACTGATAATAAATTGAATAGAATCTTATTGAAAAAGTCAATAGCAAAACGATTTTTTTTTTATGTTTTTTTTCACAAAATTGCTGTCTGAAAAATTAACAAAGCCGAAAATATAATAACCTAAAACTAAACACTATATAAAAAATGCATAGGGAAATATGGAGTAATTGTCTTAAAGTGATTAAGGATAATGTACCCTCAATTAGCTTTAGGACATGGTTCGAACCAATTGTGCCGTTAAAACTTGAGAAGAACATCCTAACCATCCAGGTTCCCAGTCCATTTTTTTATGAATATCTCGAAGAGAAGTACATAGAGATCATTAGTAAAACACTCAGGAAGGAATTGGGTTACGATGCAAAACTTGAGTATAGTGTTGTCATGGACCACAATTCGGCCATTAAAAACAAACCGCTTACTGTCAAGCTGCCGGCTCACAATCAGAGGGAGTTGAGGAACAGACCTGTTTCTGTTCCTTTGAATGCCGATGAAAAGACCATAAAGAACCCTTTTATTATTCCCGGGTTAAAAAAGCTTGATATCGATCCGAGGTTAAACCCGGAGAATTCGTTTGCCAACTTTATCGAAGGAGAATGCAATCGTCTCGCCCGTTCGGCTGGTATCGCCGTTGCAAACAACCCCGGAGGTACGGCATTTAACCCGTTGTTGATCTATGGTGATTCCGGTCTTGGGAAAACACACCTGGCCCAGGCCATTGGAATAGAAGTAAAGGAAAAATTTCCGGATAAAACCGTTCTCTATGTAAATGCAAATAAATTTCAGACACAGTTTGTGGAGTCCATCAGGAATAATAATAAAAACGATTTTCTTCATTTTTATCAGATGATAGACGTTTTAATTATTGATGATGTTCATGAATTTGCAGGTAAGGAAAAGACACAGGATACTTTTTTCCATATTTTTAATCACCTCCACCAGTCAGGGAAACAGCTTATCCTGACATCCGATAAACCCCCTGTTGAATTGCAGGGCATGGAACAACGACTTTTGTCAAGGTTCAAATGGGGATTATCAGCCGATCTGCAGATCCCTGACTTTGAAACCCGGATTGCCATTCTGAAACAGAAGATATACAAAGACGGCATTGAAATGATGGATGAAGTGATTGAATATATCTCTACACATATTACGGATAACATACGAGAGCTTGAAGGTGCGCTTATATCATTGCTGGCACAGTCTACTTTGAACAAAAAAGAGATCACCCTCGATCTGGCCAAGGAAATGATCGATAAACTGATCAAGAATACCAAACGGGAGGTATCGATCGATTACATACAAAAGGTTGTTTGCAGTTATTACGATATAGGTATTGAGATGCTTCAGTCGAGGACCAGAAAGAGGGAAATTGTCCAGGCAAGGCAGGTGGCCATGTATTTCAGCAAGAATCTTACTAAATCTTCTTTGGCCACGATCGGTGCACAGATAGGAGGGAAGGATCATGCAACCGTCCTTCATGCCTGTAAAACGGTTAATAACCTTATGGACACCGATAAGCATTTTAAGAGTCAGATTGAAGACATTGAAAAGAAATTAAAATTTTAAAAATCAGTCAAGCAGGTTCATACCTGCTTTTTTTGTGCATACGGATACGGATCTGTTTCATCCGATAAAACGACCTTCCCGGTATGAAAGATGATTCTTACAAGACCATTCGTGAAGCATCCAGAGGATTGTATAAAAGCAAAGGCAGTAAGTTTTATGCTTTTGGTTACCCGGTAACAACAGAGGAGGAGATCAGGTTGCATTTGCAAAAACTAAAAAAAGAACATCATGCAGCCCGTCATCATTGTTTTGCTTACCGTTTAGGCCATGAGGATCCGTCGTACAGGATAAATGATGATGGTGAGCCTTCAGGAACGGCCGGGAAACCGATATTCGGAAGAATTATTTCGTACGATCTGACAAATGTCCTGATCGTTGTTGTAAGGTATTTCGGAGGAAAACTGCTGGGTACTTCAGGTTTACTGGAAGCATACCGGACAGCAGCCGAAGATTGTATTAAGAATGCTGTTGTCGTGAAACGTACGATTGATGCTGCATTTGAAATAGAATTCGGATACGGGCAAATGAATGAGGTCATGCGTATTATCAACGAGGGGGAAGTGAAGATCGGCAGACAGGTTTTCGAAGATCATTGTAAAATGGAGTTGAGCATACGAAAAGGAGGGTATGAAAAAATTACGGGCGAGTTCATGAAAATTAAAGATCTTACTATTACCATGCGTTAAGTTGTTAATAGATTTTAACAATGCTTTATTTTACACTTTATGTTGACTAAATTTACTAAAACAAATCATTCGGGAAATGAAGAATAAAAGTCTTGTTTCTATCACTGATTTTACAAAAGACGAGTATTTGAGGATATTGGAAAAAGCAGCTGAATTTCAAAAAAAAACATACCAGAATCTTTTGAACGGAAGGGTTATTTCAACCCTTTTTTTTGAACCCTCCACCAGAACGAGATTGAGTTTTGAGAGTGCCATAAACAGACTAGGAGGTAAGATCATCGGATTCAATGATTCTTCCTCCTCCTCTGTCTCCAAGGGAGAAACCCTGTACGATACGATACGCGTTGTGAGCAATTATTGTGAAATGATCGTTATGAGACATCCCCTAGAAGGCAGTGCACGATATGCCAGTGAAATTACAAGTTTGCCGGTTATTAATGCAGGTGACGGGGCCAATCAACATCCCTCCCAAACACTGCTGGATCTTTATTCCATAAAAAAAACGCAGGGAAAACTCAATGATCTGAATGTGTTTATGGTGGGCGATCTAAAGTACGGAAGAACGGTGCACTCATTGCTGATGGCCTTATCTGAGTTTAACGCAAGTTTCTATTTTATTTCTCCTGATGAACTCAGGATGCCTGATGAGTACAAGTTGATTCTTACCAATAAAGGCCTGAGCTATAACGAATCAAGAGAAATGGATTCAAATATCAGGGATGCCGATATTATTTATATGACCAGGGTTCAAAAAGAGCGTTTTTCCGATCCGATTGAATATGAAAGAACCAAAAATGCCTATGTGCTAAGGAATGAAATGCTTGAGAATACCAAAAAGAACATGAAGGTGCTTCATCCTTTGCCCAGGGTAAACGAGATTGATATGGGAGTGGATGTAAATCCGAAGGCATATTATTTTCAGCAGACAGAGAATGGTGTTTATGTGAGGCAGGCTGTCATTGCACTGATCATGGGACTATGATAGTAAAACGACTTCACCGGCAGTAAACAAAAATTATGTATCTGATTCAAAGCGATATAAAATGAAAGACAAAATATTAGAAGTCAGTGCCATTAAAGACGGAACTGTTATTGATCATATCCCGGCAAACAGCCTGTTCAAGGTAATTTCCATATTGCGGCTGGAAAAGAATGAAGGGATGATCACTTTTGGCACGAATCTTCAAAGTCAGAAGCTTGGCAAGAAGGCAATTATCAAGCTTTCCGGCATATTTTTCAAAGATAAGGACATCAATAGAATAGCGCTCATTGCTCCGGAAGCAAAATTGAATATCATCAGGGATTACAACGTAATCGAAAAAAGGGTCGTTGAATTACCGGATGAGATCATCGGTATAGCCAAATGCGTTAACCCGATGTGTATTACAAATCATCAGAAAGTGCCTACCAAATTTCATGTTACGGATAAGAAAGATATTACGTTGCGATGTATCTATTGTGAAAAGATAACCGACAGGGAACACATCGAGATCATTTAAAAAAACCCGGAAAAAAGATCAGTCCCGTAGTCTGTTGTAAGATTTCAGCAAAAGATCATCACGCCGTATTCCTCTGAAAGCCTGGAAGATCAGTATGATATTTAAAAACGGGATAATGGCCGTATAAGAGAATGCATGTGACAAAACAATAAAATTTTTCTTGATAAGAAAATAATAAACGGCCATTGAAATGACTAATCCTAAAGTCAGCAGGATATTGTATACGCATAACCTCATCTGCAATGTCCTTTTCTTAAAGATAAGGATGGTAATCAAACTCAGCAAAGCAGTTACAACCGCCAGAATAATTACGGGAAAAGTATTGTACATCATCCGGACCGGCTCTTCTGCCGAAAATAATCCGTAGGTCAGATACTCTGCAACAATCTTTTCGTTCAGCATCATTGTTGATATGGGGTGTACGGCGAAAATTACAGACAATACGAAAGCGACCAGTAAAAATAAAGATTGAATACGTTGAATCATAGCAAAATAAAAATGAAATTAACACAGGTAAAAATACGAATCTTTCGCTACTTCAAAAACAGAATTAATTAACCGCCTGAAACGACGGACTGGATGAACAAAAGGTACACAAAAATAAATTTTATAACTTATGAAAAGTCATTACTTTTGTGATCTTAAAAACGCAATTAGCCTAATATTTATGAAAAATTTATTATAAAAGATTATGAAAGAAGTCGTTGAAAAATCCGCAGACAATATTCGTATTTTATCTGCCGCTATGGTGGAAAAAGCAAAGTCGGGTCACCCCGGAGGTGCCATGGGAGGGGCTGACTTTATTAATATTTTGTATTCCGAATTTTTACATTATGACCCAAGGGATGGAAAATGGACAAACAGGGACAGGTTTTTTCTCGATCCGGGTCATATGTCTCCCATGTTGTATTCGATTTTAACATTTGCCGGATTCTATTCACTTGATGATATTATAAATTTCAGGCAGTGGGGAAGCATTAGCCCCGGTCACCCGGAAGTAAACCCTGAAAAGGGAGTGGAAAATACATCCGGACCTCTCGGACTTGGTCATACCATGGCAGTTGGTGCTGCTATTGCGGAAAGGTTTTTGGTGGCAAGGTTCGGGGAATGGATGGCACATAAGACCTATGCTTTCATTTCGGACGGAGGTATTCAGGAGGAGATCTCACAGGGAGCAGGTCGTATAGCGGGTTATCT
>JASFVU010000117.1:0-7315 GCA_050049665.1 Bacteroidales bacterium
TTCCGGTTCATCTGCATTAATAAGACATGCCACATCCTCCAGTGAAAGGCGGTTTTTGTCAACCGCTTTTTCTACGATATCTTCTACTTTTTTGGTATCAGGCCTAGTATGATGCAAATATTGTTCAATCTCTCCCGGATCAATAAACGGGATCCCGGGTATGTCTTTAATACGGTAACTTTCAGGCATAAAAATCATAATCAATATGTAACTGGTTCAACATTGGGACTATCTGTATTTTGTCAATACAGATTTTACCTGTACACCTGATAATCTTCCCAATTTACCTGTCAAAGAGCTGATCTGATCTGTAGTGCCCTCAAGAATCAGACTGATCACGCGAACTCCCTTTTCACGCAAAGGCAGACCCTGTCGCCCGAGTATGATCCGGGCATGCGCGGAAATTACCTGATTGATTCTTTCAACTGACTGATGATCTTCGATTAAAATAATGGCTGCTCCAATTCTCTTTTCCATTAGACAAATACTTTTGGATCTGATGTCAGGATATCTTCGAAATCAATAAAATCGATTTCCCGGATTTATTGTTACAAAAATAACAATAAAGTCCGGAGTTACCATAAAATAACCGAAATAGTTAACAACCCGGGGTTATTTAAAAAGATTCTAATCTTTATATTCCATACTGATTGTGGATTTCAGTACAAAAAAATGGTAATTTTCATCCAGCCTGAGAAATTGATAATTGTATTTCCGGCCTGTTTTACGCAGGATATCAATGAGACCTAATCCCGCGCCACCTTTAGTACTAAGCTGACCTGTACGCATTCTTTCTTTATGAAGCTGATCCAATGTGTTCTTGTCCATTTTATTCAACGCTTCAATGCTATCCTCCAGTTTTCTCACTTTTGAAGACCTGACAACATTTGCCGTAATAATGTAATAATAATCCGAACGCTCTCCAATAACAAATATACCGTTTCCGCTGCCATGTTCGTCATAATCGGCCGAATGACGTGTGATGTTTTGAAGCATTTCAACCATGACATGAAATATTCTTCTTTTAATAGACGAATCGGGGCAATTACCGGAGATCTTCTCTTCGGCCATGCGGGTGAAAAATTTCATGGTCTGATGATTCAAAGGACCTTTGTATACCAGTGGAAACCCATGACTGATCATTTCATCTGAAAGGATCGTCTGAATAAAAATTAGGTCTTTATCCATGTAGACTGAAATTCAGTATTTGTATCACACGTGTATAATAGCTTTGCCATTAAGTTAGTTATTTTATTCAAAAAAATAAAATCAATAGTATTAACCATCCAAAGTGCTTTGCCGCCAAGATCCGGATAATTCCTATGATTCCGATTAATTGAATTAATCGATGAACTGATGAAATGAAGATCCTGATAAGCTAATCGTATATTTCAGTTAATCGATTCTCCGGTTCATCAATTTATCAATTACACAGTTACACGATTAAACATTTGAACAACCAAAAAGCTAACAGGCCTTTGAGTATTGAGATTTGTTTTTTGGAGCTTCATTGGGATTTGTCTTTTGGAATTTGTTCATTCAGAGCTAATCATACATTTCAGTTCAGTTCATTGATTGATCGATTCATAATCTTTATCGGACCAGTACCAATAAACCAACGAGCTAAAGGCCAACAGCTAATAACCTGAATCCTCATTACTCTCTGAGGTACACCCACAGGATTCATGGATTCTCTGCAAAAGCAGACACAATGAAATTGTATTCCGGGATTTGTTTAATTAACGGCCAGTCCGTTAGTTCACCAGTTCATTCCTGAAATTACTGACAATACCACCGAACTCATTGATTTGTTCAACGGCTTCATCAATCAGTTTTTTTCCTTCTTCCGAGCCGGGATCAAAATCAGCATCGAAAACAACATCAATTGCATCAAAATTTTTCTTAACCCTCCCGAGTCCGGTCAGGTACTCCTGAACAACCTCGTTCTTCTTATGCTCGGAAAGCATCAGCATCAGGTTGTTTAACGAATATTTCTGATCAATCAGCCTTTCAATGATATTCGGATCATGACTTTCAACGGCAACGTCAATTGCAATATGAATGGCTTCAATCCATCCGCCCATTATGATCAGTGCTGCCGTTGTAAATCTCTCATTTTTTTTCAGGTAGTTTTCTGTAGTATAATAAACTTCATTCGCCAGTTTTATCAGGGAATCTTTATTTGCAATGTTTCTCTCAAACCGTTCTGCTGTGCCTTCAAAGTAGTCGTCGGGTATTCCCAGTTCTCTTGACAACTGCTTCATGGCATTAAAGTACCTGCCGGCGATCTCGACCTGGTCAAATACCTTTGCATAGCTCAGATCGACTGCATATATTCCCAGGTTGACTGCTTTCTGAGCACTTGTTATATACTCGGAGGTTTTATCTGAATGATTCATCAATTCGGATGTAAATACTGCTCCGGCACTTTCAAAAAGAGATGATAACTCAACCGAGAGATACATGTTATAAAAAATGGGCAACCCTTCACCAACGGTATCCAAAGGATTGATTGAACTGACCGAATCCGATAAATTGATACTGTCTATTTCAATAATCTGTGTATTCTTCCTGTCAGACCTGCAAGACCACATCAGCATCATGAAAATGAATGCCACGGAAATGACCTTTTTACTTTTCATATGAAACTCTTTAAAATGTAACTATTACAGCGGCTAAATCTATAAAGATTTTAGATCAATTGCAATCAGGAGTTATACACAAAACGCCTTATACTTAACCAATAAATTTTTCAACAGAAGAAATAAGCTCCTCCACATTAATCGGTTTCGCTATGTAATCATCAAACCCGGCATTGATATAAATTTCCCTGTCACCTGCCATGGCAAAGGCAGTCTGTGCAATAATAGGCAGATCGGGCCGGATCGATTTAATCTGCTTCATGGCTTCCTTTCCGCTTAAAATCGGGAGCTGAACATCCATGAGAACAAGATCGATCTTCGGATCAGATTTGCAAATATCGATTGCAGACTGACCGTTTTTTGCTGATAATAGTTTAACCTTATACGGTTCAAATAACTCCTTGAGAAACTCCAGACTAACATCATCGTCTTCTACCGCCAGAATTACTTTCCCTTCCCATCTAGTTGTATTCATAACGACACATTTATGTATGAAATTAATAAAGAACCTCTTCCCCAATAGCGTGACAATATACTAAGTATAAAATATATAGACAAGTAATTATATCATTAAAAGCATATATTTATGTATACTTGAAAAACACAGAAAAGTTAGAATATATTGTATTGCTTGTATAACGGGAATTTTGATCCGTAATTATTTTTCAGAGAAAAGATCATGTGTTGAAAACTTAAGAACCGGACATGAAATTCCTGTTTTTTGAAATGAATTTTTTCAAAAAATCCAGGGCTTCATAAAGATTCTTTTTGGCTTTTTCCGAAACCTCTTTCATAAACTCCCATTCGTACCCTTTGATCTGCAACTGATACACCATCGGCTTTTTGTTAAAAACTTTTTCACACAGGCCGGCAACAAAGGAAGGGGTAACCGAATGCATGGTGAAATCGGTTTTCATATCGGGAATTACTTCATCAAGCTGAAAACGATTGATATCGCTGACCGAAGCATCTGCAAATACGATGATATCATAGTGTGCTATTTTATCAGCATCTTCGATATTAAGCTGATAATTCTGATCGGTATCTATGTGCGGTATTTTTTCTTTTTCAACCCATATACCGATCTCTTCGGCTAAGATCACACCTACAGCATCATCCTGCCGTCCCGGATTCCCGTATCCGTAAATCAGGATACGGGCGGGATATTTTTTTATTTCAACGGTTTTGTTTTCTGTCAATCAAATGTTTGCCTTTAAACAGAGAAATTTCCAGTGGCATCTGACCAAGCGCATGTGTCGCACAGCTCAAACAGGGATCATAAGCCCTGATAGCAACTTCGACCGCATTCATCATGGCTTCAGAAATTTCCGGTTTCCCGGTCATCATTTTCACAGCCACCTGGTTAACCGCATTGTTCATGGGTTGATTATTGTTCGTTGTGGAAACAATGAGGTTACACATTTCGATCTGATCATTACTGTTGATCTTATAATGATGGAATAACGTACCCCTCGGTGCTTCAATTAATCCTACACCTTCGGATTTTTTCTTCCCTTTTACCGTAAGCTGTCCTTCCATCAGGTCAGGATCATTCAAAAGCTCCTGCATTTTTTCGGCAGAGTGCAAGATCTCGATCAACCTTGCCCAATGGGAATGCATAGCCTTATGACTGGGTTTGCCGTTGTTGTAAGATTTAAATTTTTCAAATTCCTTCTGGGCAAGCGGGGTATCAATAAAATCAGCATTGTTCAATCTGGCAAGCGGACCTACTGTATACCAACCTGTTTCTTTTCCAAATTCCTTCAGGTATGGAAATTTCATATAGCTCCAGTTTCGTACTTCCTCGTCGACGTACTTCAGGTAATCCTGGTAATCAACATCATGAAGGATAATATTTCCATTCTGGTCCTTTGCACGAAGTACCCCATGGTAAAGATCGAGCGCTCCGTCTTTCCTGACAAGGCTCAGGTAACTTGAAGGGAAATCAACAAATTCATCGATAACGTCCTTGTTTTTTTCGTGGTAATCATGAAAAAATTCAAGAGCGGCCTGCGACCATTCGATCATGGTTTTAATATTCAGCGGAGCCTCTCCTTCAAGAAAACGTTTCTTGTCAAAAGCAGCCAGATGTTTATTTATCCCTCCCGGAATTGCGCCCGTACCATGAATTTTCTTACCCGCTGTTGCCTGAATTATTTCCTGACCGAACTTCCTCATCATCACTCCCTGAACAGCCAGGTCTTTATTTTCCAGCGCCAGGGCAAGTACATTTCTTTTTTCGGGATCGGCATCAATCCCAAACAACAGATCAGGTGACGCCAGGTGAAAAAAGTGCAGCGAATGCGACTGAAACATTTGTCCGTAATGCATAAGTCGCCTCATTTTTTCGCCGGTCGGTGTCAGACCCTCACCCGTACCTGCCCCAACGATCACATCCAGCGCTTTAGCTGCTGCCAGGTGATGGCTTACAGGGCAAATACCGCAAAGACGCTGGACCAATACCGGTGCTTCCCAGTATGGCCGGCCCTGCACAAAACGTTCAAATCCTCTGAATTCGACAATGTGTAACCTTGTCTGGGTTATTTGTCCTTCGTTATCGATATGTATTGTTACCTTTCCATGTCCTTCAACACGGGTAACAGGTTCAATAGTTATTTTCTGTCCCATAAATCAACTTTAATCAAATTTAACAACCTGGTAAGGCAGTTTCATTTCATTGCCTGTAATTAAAGCAACCAGTGCTTCCCATATAAGATCCGCTCTTGGCGGACAACCCGGCAAATGGTAATCCATCTTCACCACTTCATGACAAGGGTACACCTTGTCTAACAAAATAGGAATTTCCGGATCGTTAGGTATTATTTTTTCCGTATTGTTTTTCACCGTAGGTCCGTTGTAATAGGCTTCTTCAAGACATTCACGGATCGGAATGCCGTTGCGCATGGCAGGAAGGCCACCCATGATGGCGCATTCCCCCACCGAGATCAGTATATCGCAATGTTCCCTGAAATCCTTCAGAACATGAACATTCTCACTGTTGCAACACCCACCTTCGATCAGGCCGATATTGCATCTTTTGGTAAATTTCTTGATATCGTTCACAGGAGATTTATTAAACTCCACAAGATCAATAAGATCCAGAATTCTCTCATCGATATCCAACAACGACATATGGCATCCAAAACATCCTGCCAGTGAAGTTGTAGCAACAACCGGTTTACTCATTTTTATTTTCTTTTGACACTTTTATTATTTCATATTTTCAATATCACTGCCTATTGGCTCATTATCATACTTTCTTTCTCCAATGGGCACCTCAAAACCAACATCCCGTACCAGCAAAGCCCCCACGGGACATACATCAACAGCTTTCTGAGCAGTCTCATCCGATAAGCTCTTCCCGATTTTCGGATCAATGCCTATCTCAACATGCCTGCTTCGCTTCTTATAGGCAAAGATGGCACGTCCTTTTTCATCATGAATGGCCCTGATGCATCGCTTGCAAAGGATACACCTGTTCTGATCCTTGATCAGTTTCGGGTTGGTTGCATCAACTTCCCTCCGGGGAAAGTAATACGGAAAGCGGGGCACCATCATATGGTACCTGTAGGCCAGTGCCTGCAGTTCACAACTGCCGCTCTTTTCACAGGCCGGACAAAAATGATTTCCCTCGATAAACAGCAACTCAATAATGGATTTTCTCAGATCCTGCAATTCATCCGAGTTGTTTTCGATTTCCATATTTTCGGCAACAGGGGTTGTACAAGCTGTCATCATTCTCCCGTTTACCTTTACGGTACAGATCCTGCAGCTGCCTTTGGGCTTTACTCCCTGATAGTTACACAGGGTTGGGATAAAAATACCGTTTTCTTTTGCCGCATCGATGATATACTGTCCCGTTGCAGCCATGCATTCAACACCGTCTATAGTAAATTTGACTACCTGATTCATAATTTTTGTTATTATATGTTTGGTACGCGTCCGGTAACTTCACATGCCTCTTTCACAGCATGTGTCAGATCGAAACCACTATCGTATTCTTTTCTTGTTTGTATTTTGGATTCAAATAAATGTCTGAAGTTCTTAATCGCCGTAAGGATGGGGTTCGCCGCTGTCTGGCCCAAGCCGCAACGACTGGCTTTCAGGTATTTGCCCCAGTTTTCCATGTCAATGATATCCTGGGTAACTCCCCTGGCATTAAGAATTTTCTCAAGTTTCAATTTTAACACATTGGGCAGGATCCTGCATGTGGAACAACTGCCGCATGATTCTTCAATAAAGAATTCCATGAAATTCAACACCACGTCTTTCAACAGGTCCCTGTCTTCGTCAAAAATGATCAGGGAACCTCCCGTTGCCAGATCTTCATAACCCAATATACGATTGTACTCATCGGGTCCGATCAATGCTCCGGAGGGGCCGCCAACCTGAACCGCCTGGATCTTTTGCGAATGCCCGACCATTTCCAGGATATCGTTTACCGAAAATCCCCAGGCAACTTCATATACTCCCGAATTACGGCAATCGCCCGAAATACTAAGCAGTTTGGTCCCTGTTGATTCGGAAGTACCGAAAGAACGGTACCAGTCGCCTCCGTTAAGCATCACTTTTACGACTGAGCACAGTGTTTCCACGTTGTTGACAACCGTGGGCATTTCAAGGTAACCTTTTTCCACGGGAAACGGAGGGCGGTCGCGGGGCTCTCCCCGTTT
>JASFVU010000118.1:0-7268 GCA_050049665.1 Bacteroidales bacterium
TGCATTGTTCGGCCTGGACTGGTTCCAGTTCACAAACATTGATAAGTGTTTCAATAACATAATCAAACGTATGGACATCATCATTATGAAGAACAAGAAACCGTTCGCTATTCAATTTCTTGTCAACAACTCCTTCCGATTCAGGTCTGTTGGTATATTTTTTCTCAGTCATATCCCAAACTCTATTCACTTTTTATATATGCTGAAATGAATAACGCCAAAGTTAGGAAAAATAATAATAGAATAACCTGCGGAATAAAAAGTGTCATGCATTATGTTCGGGAAAATCAACCGCCAATAAAAAAACAATGATCATTTCTTTGCAAATTCTATTTCTCTGGCTTTTTGAATGTCTATCTTTTCCCTATTATTAAATGAAACGATAAAAGCGTCCGGGTATCCATAGTCCTTGACCTTATCGAGCGCTTTTCTCACCTCCTTAAGGGATTTAAAATTGCCCACATAATATTTCGTTGTCCCGGCTTCATTCTCTTTGGAAAGCGGTGCAAGTCCCCGGAATGTATCTTCCGGGATCGGATTTGAAAATGACCCCAGTTGTATTTTGTATATTAATCCGCCGGGTATTGAAACAACAGGAATAGGATTGCTGACCGAATACGGGGATGTTTGCTGAATTTCAAAACCATACCGGACCATTTGCGCTACTTCCCTGCCCCTGTTGTATTCAGTTTCCTTTGTTTTATCTGCATCACCTTCTGACATGGTATAGGCATACAATGTAATCCCGTCAATATCATCTTCTGCTTTTATGACCTGATCTTCGGGTTGTCCGATATCTACTTCCACCGGATCCATTTTTTGTTCCGCCAGTAAAAACTTCTCATCCGCCAGCATCTGAAGTCGCTTCAATTCATTCTCAAGGGTGATAATATTTGCCATCAGGACCTGTTTCGTTTGATAATCTTCTTCATCCTGCATTTTGGTCTCTAATTCTTTGACCTTCCATGCCAGGGAATCGCTCTGCGATTGATATATTAAAGCTTCGGTAATCAACTTCTCATATCCGGCATCCTCAATCACCGGACTGTCAAACTTTTTTAATTCATCCTCTGTTAATGTTCCCTGTTCATATTTTTTATATACCTGTTTTACATGATCCGCTTCACCGGAAGTCTCAAAAAATGCGTTTGCCAGGACCTCATCCCGATTTGTTAAGGTGACGAATTCCGGTTGCTCCCTGCCCGAAATAGTATAGGCATTGTATTCATTCAATGCTGTACTTCTGTTGGATAGAAACAATGATCTTCCGTCCCGGGACAAAGCAGAATAAAGAATCTCGTCACAGGTGGAATTAATGGGAAAATTAAGCTTTTCAACCGTTGTCCACTCCGACCGGAAAGTATCATATTTACATTTGAAGATATCATACCCTCCCATGGTATTGTGTCCCTTTGAACTAAAGTACAATGTCCCTGTCTGCCTGTCAAAATAAGGATGTGATTCGTCGTATCCGGTATTGATGATTCCCGGCAACGGTTCGGGCAGGCTAAAATCTTCAGCCGAAAGGATCTCAACACGAAAGATATCAAGCCCTTCCCTGTTCTTTCTGGAATGACTTTCAAAATACAGATATTCTCCCACCTGGGGATCATCCGGCAAAAACATCAGAGTCTGGTAATTCATCTCAATGTCTTCCGGCGAACGAAATGCATTGGGCACATAAACATAGCTTCCCGGTAATTCATCATCAAATGCACTTTCCAATGTATTGGCAGGCACCGATTTTTCCCTTTCAATTGCCACAATCTGAGCCACTTTGATATCTTCCCTGGCCCGATTGCTGACATCGATCCAGTAATCGATCTGATATTCTTTAATGTCATTGCTCTTCGCGGTTTTCTTGAATGTAAGAAAGGCGAGAATAGCATCGTCAAACTGATAATTAAGATGATATGCTCTTCCCAGGTAATAATACGTATTATCCCCGTAATTCCTGGTAGCAGCATATTTTAGCAAATCCACGGCCTCATCCAGTTTTTGGTTGGCATGAAAATAAGATCTGCCAAGGTAATATGCGTATCTTGAATCCTTTGGAAACATGTTATACAAAACCTCGAAATCTGTTGCAGCTTTCAGATACTTTTCAGCTTCAAAATACTGCATAGCCCTATCATTCAATTCTTTTTTTGACATCTCCTGCCCCGAAACAGGAGAAATGAATGTTCCTATAGCTGATAAGGTCAGCCATAACCCGATTTTTTTTACGGCAGTAAATTTCATGATATATACTTTATAGAAACGGAAGAAATTTACGGATAAGATCAACAGAGTAAAAGAAGAGTTATTCACAATTCGGATATTCCTAAAAATAGGATTATCTTCGCGGAAACAATTTTAAAATTTAACAATCGAACACATGAAAAAACTAACGAACGCAGGCATAATATTACTTGCTATAATTGCTTTACAATCCTGTAATTCAATTGCGTCAAAAGATGCCAAAATGAAAAATCAGGCCGACTCAGCCAGTTATATGATCGGTATTTCTGTCGGACACAGCCTGAAAATGCAGGAAGTTCCTGATGTAAAACCTGAACTGATAGCAAAAGGTATTGAAGAAGTGATGGGTTCCGATTCATCGATCTCCGCCCAGGAAGCAAACATGTTTTTAAATGCTTATTTCACCCATCTCAGAGAAGAAAAAGGAGAAAAGAACATGGAAGAAAGTGAAGCTTTTCTTACTGATAACAAAGAAAAAGAAGGCGTTGTTGAAACGGAAAGTGGTCTGCAATACAAAATTATTCAGGAAGGAACCGGAAAATCACCGAAAGCTACCGACCGGGTAAGGGTTCATTACAGAGGAACTCTTTTGAACGGGGATGAATTTGACAGCTCCTACAAGTTAGGTCAACCTGCTGAATTCCAGTTAAACAGGGTTATCCCAGGCTGGACTGAAGGATTGCAGCTTATGAAAGAAGGAGGTAAATATGAATTTTATATTCCTTCGGACCTGGCTTATGGTGCAAGAGGAGGAGGACAAAAGATCGGCCCGAATCAGGCGCTTGTATTCGAAGTTGAACTGCTGGAAGTAATTCCTGTTGAATCCAATGAGTAAAGCAATTCTCAATACGGAAAAAGGAGCTATGACGGTTGAATTCTATGAAGAAGATGCTCCCCGCACCGTTGCAAATTTTATTAAACTTGCCAAAGAAGGATTTTACGATGGTCTGGCTTTCCATCGTGTAATTCCCGATTTTGTCATCCAGGGCGGGTGTCCTTATTCAAAGGACATGAACGATCCCAGGGTAGGGACAGGAGGTCCTGGCTATTCCACAGATTGCGAACTTGACGGTAAAAACCAGTACCACGATGAAGGCGTATTATCGATGGCACATGCGGGAAGAAATACCGGCGGCTCACAGTTTTTTATTTGTCATAACAGACAAAACACACAACATCTGGATGGAAATCATACCTGTTTTGGTAAAGTTGAAAAAGGACTGGAAGTAATCGGACAAATTGAAGCAGGGGATAAGATCCAAAACATTCAGATCACGGACTGATTTAATTCTGAAAAATTATAGATAGCAACCATCCCTTAACCGGGATGGTTTTTTTATTCTGCCGTATAAAAACGGATCATTTGTTCTATGGCACGTCTGCAAACAGGACAAAATGCATTTTTGCTCCTGGATTTCATCGAACAATTATAATACGGTCTGTAAACTCCTTTGGGAGAATAACCGGCTCCTTCAAACAATCCGGTAACCGACCTGTACAATTCAATATTGGGCGTTGGTACAGGTACCGTATCCGGGATCAGATCGTGCCATTTCCTGCTGAAATCCACGCGCGGTGTAATGTTTGGCTGATAGGGCTCATAATTGAGATCAAACAAGGATTCATAAGGAACAACAGAAGAGTAATATTCATCTGCCAGGGAAGCAAATCCGTGTCCGAATTCATGATGGAATAAAAACTCGGAATACTCGTTGTCAGAGGTGAACAGGGTCAGAAAATTATAAATTCCACCTCCTCCGTACTTTTGAGAATTCACAACGATGCATATCTGGTCGTAAGGGATCCCCGACACGGCATCCCTGACTTTTGAAATGTGTTCAGCGGATAAATACCGCTGACTGCCGAATGTATTGAACTTTACACCAAAAGCCGTTTCAGGTTTCACTGCATTTTCGGTGGCATCTTCTGTCGTTCTTTCTGTGGGTACAAAAACAGCATAAATATTAAATGAACTCCTGTAGGCAGAATAAGGTTCCCATTGAAACAATTCATCACTCTTCTTCCTCACATCACTGAAAAATTTAGTACTGTCGTCCTCCCGGTAGCCTTCGGAAAGAAAAACAATATCCAGCTTATTGGCCGGTAGCCCGTTATACAGGATCGTACGAAACCGGACTTTCTCCTTCATTCCGGAATGATCCGGATTTATGTACAGTGAAAAGATCTTACCAAAACTCAGATCATAGTTTCGTTCCGATATGTCGATCCTGACCGGGTGTTCAGGGAAAGGCATTACTACCGATCCCCCGAATTCCCTTTCAACAGAATCTGCCTCCGGAGTTGTCTGCCATTCCTTAAAAAGCGAAGAATAGCCCCGGGAATAGATCAATTTGTTGCCTACGGAATCAAAGACTTCCAGCAACATCTCTCCGTACAGAAAAGTGTCTATGGTATTTATGACCGAACCTCCCCAGTTCGCCTCACGATATATACTGTCGGCAGAAACAGAACATCCGTGTTTTGTTCCCCTGATCGTATAATCAAGCCTGAGCTTATCTCCGTTGAAATAACCGGAAAAATCCTGCTGTGCCGAAACAAGTTGTACCACAAGGCAAACAGAAAATAGCATCTTAATATATCTCATTAAATTAAAATGTTTAATGAATCATTGTATTTTTGCAGCCATGTAAGTATACAAAAACTACAGATAATAAAGGTAATGGAAATTCAGTTTTTATTTGACGTAAAAGATATTCTCCTGAATTGGGGTATCAAAGATATCTATGCAAATTACATCAACATCACTTTCGGCATTATTGTCATTCTTCTGCTAGCCTGGTTATCCGACATTGTTGCAAGAAAGATCATCGTTTCCCTGATCGGCAGGATAATCAAAAAAACCTCAACGAACTGGGACGACATATTGTATGAAAAGAAAGTCTTTGACCGGCTTTCTCATCTGGCTCCTGCCATTGTACTTCACTATTCAATCGGGTTCGTTCTTACTGATTATGAACGTCTGTCTGTTATACTGCAAGGCGCTGTGATAATCTACATGATAATCATTGGGTTACTGGTATTGAACTCCTTTATCCTTTCGCTGGGCTATATCTATGAGACGCTTCCTGTCTCGAAAAACAGATCGATCAAGGGATATATGCAGATTGTCCAGATCATTGTTTTCAGTGTTGCCATAATCCTTATCCTGTCTGTTCTTCTGGGAAAGTCACCCTCAAAATTACTTGCGGGCATCGGAGCTTTGGCTGCTGTACTTATCCTTGTTTTTAAGGATACCATTCTCGGATTTGTTGCCAGTATACAGTTATCGGCCAATAAGATGGTACAGATCGGGGACTGGATCACCATGCCAAATCACAATGCTGACGGGACTGTGTTTGAAATAACGCTGAACACGGTAAAAGTCCAGAATTGGGACAAAACAATCAGTACGATACCTACTTATTCCCTTGTTTCAGAGTCATTTGAAAACTGGCGGGGAATGGAAGAATCGGGAGGGAGAAGGATCAAGCGTCACATTAACATTGATATGCGCAGCGTAAAATTTTGCACACCGGAAATGTTATCCAGATTTAAAAAGATCCTTTACCTGAAGGATTACATTGAAGAAAAAGAAAAAGAAATTGAAAATTACAACAAAATAAATAATATCGGAGATGAGATAGTCGTTAATGGAAGACGTATGACAAATCTTGGAACGTTCAGAAAGTACCTTGAATCATACCTTAGGAATCACCCTATGATACACAACGACATGACATTTCTTGTAAGGCATCTGCAGCCCACGGAAAAGGGTATGCCAATTGAAATATATGTGTTCAGCAAAGACCAGCGATGGGCTTACTATGAAAGTATTCAGGCTGATATTTTTGATCATGTCCTTGCTGTTATCCCTGCTTTCGACCTGAAAGTATTCCAGAATCCATCGGGAGATGATTTCAAATCAATGATTAACTAAATTAAATTGCCGGAAATATGAGGATGATAAAGAGGGTCTTGATTTGCATTTGTGTTGTTGGCATTCCTTCCGTTGGTTCAGCCCAGAGTCTGGTCCTGGGAGTCAAACTGGGAATTGGCGGTACCACCTACAAGAAACAATCGGATGGAACAGAAAGTGAATCCTATTTTTCATCCAAAGAGGCACTGAGCGTCGAATTTTCACCTTATTTCTCAAAATTCTACATTGTTTCGGGCATTGATTTTGAAACAAATTCCCGTGAAAATCATTTGACGATCCCTTTGTGCCTGAAAGTCGTCATAGGAAAAGATTTCAGGTTCTTTCTCGAAGGAGGCGGATATTATAGCTTTGGACTTAGAAGCAAAACAGAAGAGTTCCAAATAAAAAATGATATGGGTATCAGGGCAGGAGCAGGCATCCAGTATAAACTAAACAGAAACCTGATCCTTGAAGCCGCTTATTCCGGTAAATTCGGATTTACCCCTTTGATGGAAGAAGAAGTAAGCCTGCCGGGGAACCAGGTGAAACTCGAAAAATACACGATCAATACCCATCAGTTCGAATTGGGTATAAAGTATAGCTTTTGAGAGACCTGAAAAAATGAATCCCTGTTAAAGGACTTAACACATGCTAAAATACATACGGTTTAAGCGAAAGACAAAATTATTTAAATGGTGAACTCCCGGAAAAGCGTCGTGCATCTGATGTAAGAAAATGGTGTTTGTTCCGTCAGAGAAAATGAACCACCTCGCAGTGCTCCTCCTTCGTAGTTTTCCTGCGGAGAAGGAGTTCTGTTGCACACTGTTGATATAAGTCTATCCCGATACGCTCCGCTATCGGGATTGTTCGACTAACAAATTCCAGTTCACTTCGTTCCTGGAAGATTAACTGCTATTATGGTAAAATTGTTATCCGAAGTGAAGACCGTTGATATAAAGCTATCCCGATACGCTCCGCTATCGGGATTGTTCGACTAACAAATTCCAGTTCACTTCGTTCCTGGAAGATTAACTGCTATCATGGTAAAATTGTTATCCGAAGTGAAGACCGTTGATATAAAGCTATCCCGATACGCTCCGCTATCGGGATT
>JASFVU010000119.1:0-7265 GCA_050049665.1 Bacteroidales bacterium
TGAGACATAAAAAGTCCCGCAATGGTAATGAATATTCCGGCAGCTTTGGAGAAGGTCATGGTCTCATTGAGTATCGGAACGGCAAGTACGGCCGTCACAACAGGAATAAAATTGGTGAATACGATCGCTTTGGACACCCCGAACCTTTTTATTCCCTGAACAAAGAAAATAAAAGCAATGGTTGACGCAAAAAAAGACAGGTAAAATACGGGAAGAAATTCTTTCCATTCAAACCGGGTTTGCATAAAATCCTTCAAATCGACTGCCAGAAACAACGGCAAAAAATAAAGTGCCCCTATCAGGTTTTGATAAGATACTATTGTCAGTGCGTTGTAGTTATCAGACAATTTTTTTAACACGATTGCATACCCCTGAGTCGAAAAAACAGCCAGCATAATGAGAAGTACACCATACCACGGAGCATCTCCGAGTTTTCCGTCGGCATACACCACCATCAGTACGCCTGCAAAAGAAATCACAATGCCCAGATAATTGTTTACCGATAGCTTTTCTCTGAAGAAATAATAAGCAAAGAACGGGGCAAAAAGCGGAACCGTAGCAATCAGTATGGAAGCCAAAGTAGAGCTAACCACCTGTAATCCATGGCTTTCTCCCAGGAAATACAGAAATGGCTCAAACAGGGCAATGAAGAAAAAGTATTTGATGTCCTCTTTTTTCAAAGGCATAAGCCTTTTGAAAACAAGAGAAAAAGCAAAGAGAAGAGGAACAGACAATACCAGGCGCAACTGAATAACCGTAACCGGTTTGAACTTTGGGTAAGCCTGCTTGTACCAGATGAAGCTCATGCCCCAGCAGATCATGGTGATAATAAGCATGAAATAAACAAAGCAGAGGTTTTTTTGCTTCATGTTGTGAATTTCAGATCATACAACCGGCAGTCAACTTTTTGATCGTATTGAAAAATTCAGTAAATTTAATCTAAATTTAGATAGGTGCCGGCGGTCAGAGGTAGATGATAAGGCTGAAAGAATGCGATAACAAGAATATTAACAAAAGTTAAATCATTTTAAGTTATAAAATATATCTTTGCAGTTCAGCGTTGTATGACTGAAAATATGCACTTCAACAGAACATTAGTATAATCAATTTGTTATATTGTTTGAACTAATTAAATTGCTATTATATAAGCTATTATGAGGCAACTAAAAATTACAAAGTCAATCACCAACAGGAACAGCGATTCGCTGGAAAAGTATTTGCATGATATTGGCAAAGAGGAGCTTATTACTCCTGAGGAAGAGGTTGAATTGGCAAAACGAATTAAGCAGGGAGATCAGGAAGCTCTTGAAAAACTTACGAAAGCAAACCTGAGGTTCGTTGTTTCGGTGGCTAAACAATACCAGCATCAGGGATTAAGCCTGCCGGACCTGATCAATGAAGGGAACCTTGGACTGATAAAGGCCGCCAAAAAATTTGACGAAACAAAAGGGTTTAAATTCATTTCCTATGCTGTCTGGTGGATCAGACAATGTATCCTGCAGGCACTGGCCGAACAATCCCGTATTGTCCGCCTGCCATTGAATAAAATCGGTGCATTGAACAAGATCAACCGTACATTTACGCAACTGGAGCAGGAACATGAAAGAGAACCGTCTCCCGATGAAGTTGCGGAAGCTTTGGACCTTCCCGAAGAAAAAATAGCCTCCACCCTTGAATTGCAGGGCAGGCATCTTTCGGTTGACGCTCCTTTTCAGGATGGTGAGGATAACAGTCTGCTCGATGTTCTCAGCAACCCCGACTCTCCGAATACGGATGAATTCCTGATGGAGGAATCCCTTAAACAGGAGATAGAACGTACATTGAATACCCTGCCGGAAAAAGAGAGTAAGGTCATCAGAAGATTTTACGGCATAGGCTGCAAACAAATGTCACTCGAAGAGATCGGGGATTCCATCGGGATCTCCCGTGAACGGACCAGGCAGATCAAAGAAAAGGCAATAAAGCACCTGCGCCAGAGAGCAAAGAGCAAGCTGCTGAAAACTTATCTGGGTTAAAACATTAATAACGACCAAACAAAAAAGCATTTCTTCCGGCAGAAATGCTTTTTTTATTGAATTTATCCGTATATCATGACCTCACAGAAAGGCCTGATGGAGGTAGCAATCAAAAGTGAGGTTTGCAGAAATTTGAAAAAGTCTTTCTATTAGCAGGACTTACTGCAATAGTTGGTACAGTTATCAGGACACAATGTCAATTGGAAGAAATAAACGAATATCTCTTCTATAGTTTATTCCTGGACTACTCTTGCTGTTCCGGAGCTGTTTTTTGTTTGAACGGCAGCTCTGCTATCTTGATTCTCAGATGCTTTCTGATAGGCATTATTCATTGTTTCTGAAACCCGATAGTCAGCTTCTGCCTGGTTGTCCCCGGTAGCTTCTGCCTGGACGCTGGCTTTCTCATTTTGGACTTGTCGTTGACTCGTAACTGTTCCATCACTGTTTGTTTGACTTTGATACTGACTCTGGCCTTCCTGAGCCGTTACTTGTGCACTTATGCCCACTATGGTCACAAGTACAAAACTGAATAAAAATTTTTTCATATAAATAAGATTTAAGAATCTGTATATCTTTAGTAAAGATATGTAAAAAATTTTCCGGCCACAATATTTTTCATTAAATCAGATCAAAAACAATGAACATTATTTTTGAATAATCAATAACTGTTCTCCTCTAACATTATTCAATCCATAACAGGAACAAAAACGGGCCATGCGGAACTTTTTATTGTTGGACAGAAGACCTGACTGCCAAAAGGCAGGTTAATTTTTTTTAAACAGCAAAGTCATATCCGATCTCCATTACGACTGGAGATCTCATAGCAAAAAGAACAACTTCGCCTGGCAGGGGACAAACTTGTAAATTCCGCTTTTTGTGTAACTTGTACCATAGTTATTAAACTATGGACGGCACAACAAAATATACCGGAAACATTGTTCCCTGCAACCGTAAAGCGTTATAGCCGGAAAATTCATGACTAAACCCATTCTCATATTTCTGTTTCTAATATCGCTTACAACCTTCGTATCTGCCCGGTCTGAAAAAAATTATAAGCATACTGTTTCACTGAATCCATTAAGCTGCTTCATAAAAACAATTTCTGTTTCTTATGCTTATAAATTGGACGATAAATGGGAACTAACAATAAATCCCATGATACATTTCCATTCGCCAAAAGACAATAATGTTTTGCTTGGTTTATATCTGGATGAGGACCCTTTTTGGTATTACGATGCCTTCACTGTAAGATCGGGGTTCAGAAGGTATTTTAACAAAAAGACCTACATTGAGCCGATCCTTTTTTGTAAATATGCCTTCTTTGATAACCGCAAACTCAAAATTGAAGATCATGAGGGGGATATGAGTGATCGCAGTTATATCCTGGATCGGAATTATCATTCGGGAGGGATCATATTGAAATCCGGGTTAATGACCGGTAAGAATCGTTTCAGATTTCATTTTTTCTATGGTTTAGGCTATTATATCCGGTACTACAATGAAGTCATATATGAAGAAATGCTTTGGCATCATGTGATCCCCGATACTTATCCGGTCAGGTCGAACTATTGGAAACACAATGTTTCGATTCACGTGGGAATAGAATTAGGTTTTAGATTTTAAGCAGGTTTTGCGGGACAAATAGATTACTTGTTTAAGCAGATCTCAGGTTACGTACTTCGATAAGTTCCTTCTGCAACTCATAATTTTTCTGTAGCCGGATCCAGGTTTCCGCCTTAACTGACAATACCTTTTCCAGAACCAAAGCAATGGAGGTGCTTATATTCCGCTTACCATGCAATAGCAGGCTAATAAATGATTTATTGAATCCGGATTCCCTGACCAGATCGATCTGCTTAATTCCCTGTGCTTCCATTTCATCCCTGATAATTTCAGCAGGATGAAAAACATCTCCCGGTATCATATCATTTGCATACATTATTCGTAGTGTTTAGAAATTTCATTTAATACTATTAACTCAATTACATAGTCTCCATTCCTTTCTTTTTCAATCTTAAATATTAATCTGTACTGAATATTCAGTCTGATAGAAAACTCACCTTTTCTATCTCCTTTTAATGCTTCAAAATTTGAAGAACGGAATTGTTTGAGATCATCAATAGATTCAATACTGATCAGGATCTGAATCTTCTTTTTGTATTGCTTAATAATATCTTTTGAAAAAGGAAGCTTGCCTTTAATATTATGAAGCGGAGTTGTATAAAAAGACTCAAGTTCCTTTGTATTAAACTTTACTTTCATCTATTGTACGTAAAAATACATTTAAGTTTACAAAAATGAAAACTTTTTTGAACTATTTACTATTTAGTAACACTAGTGTCCGATTAAATTAATATAATGTTCTTTGAAATCTTTGATATATCTGGCTTGTAGAGCTTTTAAAGTACGTGCAGATTTGAATCGAGATTTATGGCTTTAGCCTTGTAAAAAGCTGAAAATCATGAATCAAGGCAAATTTGTGTTCTCACAACTTACAGATTTTCTACCCAAACGTGTTTTTGACGGCTTAGTCACAAAATATAATGGGGATAAACATGTAAGACATTTCTCTTGTTGGAATCAACTTCTCAGTATGGTCTTTGGCCAACTTACTGGTAGAGACAGTCTGAGAGATCTTATGATTAGTATTGAACCGCATAAATCCAAGTATTACCATCTTGGATTTGGTAAGGGTACATCAAGATCCAATTTTGCTAACGCCAATGAGAAACGTAATTGCAGGATCTTCGAAGAATATGCCTTCTATCTGATCGATATGGCAAGAAAATCCTCCGTTGTGGACCAGGATTTTCAACTGAACATAGATGGAAACATATATGCCTTTGATTCTACGACCATCGATCTATGCCTGAGTGTGTTCTGGTGGGCCAGGTTCCGTTCGGCAAAAGGAGGAATCAAACTTCATACACTGTATGATGTAAAAACATCAATTCCTTCTTTTATCCACGTATCTACTGCTTCAGTGAATGATATGAACGCTTTGGACTTATTATATTATGAATCCGGAGGTTATTACATCCTTGACAGAGGATACATCGATTATAAACGGCTTTTTAGAATACACCAGAGCTCCGCTTTTTTTGTGGTCAGGGCAAAAGACAATCTTCAATATAGAAGAATGTATTCCAACAAGGTAAATAAAGAAAATGGAATATTGCTTGACCAGCTTGGTAAGCTTACTGGATTTTATGTGTCAAAAGAGTATCCTGAAAAACTTCGACGTATTAAATTCTATGATCAAGAAACCGATAATGACTTGACTTTTCTATCCAACAACTTCGATCTGAAAGCGGAAGAAATTTCTCAACTGTACAAATATCGCTGGAAAGTTGAATTATTTTTCAAGTGGATTAAACAGCACTTGAAAGTCAAATCATTTTGGGGAACGACCCTGAATGCAGTGAAAATTCAGATTTATTCGGCAATAATTGCCTACTGCCTGGTTGCATTGGTTCGTAACAAATTGAGGATTGACCGTTCAACCTACGAAATATTGCAAATTTTGAGCATCTCTCTACTCGACAAAACGCCTTTAAATGAGTTACTTACAAATCAAAATTACAAAGATGTCAAAGAACTATATTGTAAACAACTGAAAATCAGTTGGTATTAATCGGACATTAATGATTTAGTAAACTTATTCAATTTTGTTAACCTGGGTATTCTAAGACTATTTCTTCTCAGACGTAGATAATTTTTAGTTGATTCATAGTAAGAAAACACAATTCAATATAATGTTAAATTATATTTACAATTTTTTATATATTTGTAAAATATATTTTACTTTATGGCTAAAAGAAATATTGTACTGCTACCAAAAGAGAAAAGGATCATGGCTGAGTTGGGAGAGAATATTAGACTTGCCAGGTTAAGACGTAAATATTCTATGGATCAGGTGGCAAAGAGAGCTGATATTTCCCGGCCAACTCTTTTATCTATTGAAAAGGGATCGGCAGGTGTAAGCCTTGGTTTATATTTAAAAGTGTTAGTTGTACTTGGATTACAAAACGATCTGCTGAAAATTGCTAAAGATGACGAACTCGGTCGCAAAATTCAGGATGCAAAACTTATTGTAAAGGAAAGAGCCCCAAAAAAGAAACAAGAGAATGACTAAAAGTACAACACGCCGTAGTATACTTGTCTATGCTCATTGGTTAGGTATAAGTAAACCTGTATTTATCGGAACATTGCATTCGGAGAGATTAAGAGGTAAAGAAATCTTTTCATTTGAATATGATGAAGACTGGTTAAAATCAGAACATGCACAACAACTTGATCCTGATCTGCAATTATACTCAGGAATTCAATATCTAAGTGATTCCGGAAAAACGAATTTCGGGATTTTTCTTGATTCTTCACCGGATCAATGGGGAAGATTACTCATGCGAAGAAAGGAAGCCGCATTAGCCAGAAAAGAACAAAGGGAAGTTCAACCTCTGTACGAAACAGATTATCTGCTGGGTTTGTATGATAAACACCGGATGGGGGCACTACGCTTTAAACTGGAAAGTTCGGGTCCATTTCTGGATGATAGTTCTGAAATGACTTCCCCTCCTTTAACTTCCCTGAGGGAATTAGAACAGGTCAGTTTAAAGCTGGAAGATGATGCGTCTATTGAAGATCCTCACTATTTAGAATGGTTAAACATGTTACTTGACCCTGGTTCTTCTTTAGGAGGAGCAAGACCAAAAGCTAACGTAACAGACAATACAGATAATCTCTGGATTGCAAAATTCCCCAGCCGAAAAGATAATTTTGATGTGGGAGGATGGGAAATTGTCATCTATGAACTATCAAAAACCGCCGGAGTAAATATGGCGGAATCTTATGCGAGAAAATTTTCAACTGATCAGCATACCTTTATTACGAAGCGCTTTGACCGAACCCAAAATCACGAACGTATTCACTTTGCATCTGCCATGACAATGCTCGGTTATAAAGATGGGGATAGTTATAAGGAAGGAGTAAGTTATCTTGAATTAGCAGAATTTTTAATCGCAAATGGCGCTAATGTCAACGACGATTTAAAAGAGCTCTGGCGTAGAATTGTATTCAATATCTGTGTTTCAAATACAGACGACCATCTGAGAAATCATGGATTTATTCTTACTCCGCAAGGTTGGATACTTTCTCCGGCATATGATATCAATCCAACTGAACATGCAACCGGATTAAAATTAAATATATCAGAAGCAGATAATTCGTTAAGCCTTGATCTTGCAATGGAAG
>JASFVU010000120.1:0-7251 GCA_050049665.1 Bacteroidales bacterium
ATGAAAGGCAATAGCCTGCATTTTAAACGGCATGTGTATCTGATACTCGGTAAAGATCAGCAGTACGATGTTCCGGATAATTCGGAGTAAAAGCAATCATAAGGACTTCCGGCAATCGGAACAGTATTTGCATACGTAAAGAGCTCAAAAAATAAGAGTGGGTGCCGGTTGTTTAACAGTTCAGTTCCAAAACAGGATAATCTTTGGTAATAATAATAAAATGAAAAATTTCCTTTTTGTATTTGTTTTCCTGGGTCTGCCAGGTTTTATGTATGCCCAGCCTTTTGGTGAAGCGGTTCCCGGCTACCGCATCGTGAAACTGGATTATGAGAACAGCAGCGGTGAAAAAGGAAGTACCTTTTTTGCATACAATGTGAATGGTGTTTTGGTGAAAGCCTTATGGTCGCTTGATGATAAAAGCAGAAGCTCTGTTAACCATTACGAACACGATGAGAACGGAAATCTGGTTTCGGCTTTCAGGGAATTTTCCGATGGCCTGACTTCTTTTGAGCTGTTCATGTATGATTCTTCCGGAAACAAAGTATCGGAATATTTTTACCGGTCAGACAGCCTTTCGGGATTTGCTTCCTATGAGTACCGGGACAATCGCCTGATAACAGCACTCATGAACAATTACAAGGGATGGTTAAACGGAACCGTTCATTACAGCTATAACAAGGAAAACAAACGGGGAAGCGGGATCATGACCACCGGGAACAATGCGGTTTGCCGGATCCTTTACGAATACGACAGTACCGGGAACCTGTCAAAGGAATCCTGGGATTTTAACGGAAAATGGAGCCAGACATTTTATTATTCGTATGAAAAAACCGGCCTGAAAAAAAATTATTACTCGAGTCCTTTTTTATCTGTTCCCGGAAAATACCGGATCAGTAAAGAGTATTACACATTTAACAATGAAACGGGCGGTCCTTCATCGTATGCATATAATGAGCAGGGACTGCTGACCGGAAAAGTGTTTACCCGTTCAGACGGGGTGTCTACGGAAACATACTACAAATATGATGAAGCAGGAAAGCCGGTTTCCTCGGAAAGGAATTATTCGAACGGGGAGGTTGCTGAATTTTTCTATTGTTATGATGAGAACGACAATCTGGTGACAAGGTACTATTACAGGGGAGATACGCTTTTCGGTTTCGAATCGTATTTATATGATTCCGATGGGTTACTCTGCAAAGCTTATCTGCATAACTTCGATAACTGGCTTACAGGGACAATTTCGTTTGACATCAGAGAACCCGGGGTTATCTCCGGCGGGGAATTCAAAGGCCGGGACGGGTTTGATGCTTCAATCGTATTCACGTACAATACAGAAGGACTTCTGTCAGAGATCAAATGGGACTTTTCATTTGGTAAGTTTCAACAATACCGGTTTGATTATGAACTGACCGGCTTGCCGTAACGGGGTAATTCCGGGCACAGGCAAAGACACTTTTGGCAACGGAGCACTCCGGGTTTTAATACTGATTATTTAAGGAATTCTGAGAATCTATTGTCAATGTGTTGATTAAACCATTTATCGATAACTGATTTTCTGAATCTCCATTCCTTTCCAAGCTTTGCAGCAGGAATTTTTCCCTTTTGAGCCCAGGAATAAATTGTCTGGGGTTTCAGTTTCAGGTATTTTGCGACTTCCTCAAGCGTCAGTATATCCTCCTCCATAGTCTATTCTTCAGGTAAAAGTAAAACATTCGCAGTGTCATGGGATGTTGTCCGGTTGGTATCAAAGTAATAATAAGATTGCCCGGTTTCATTGTTTTCCTGAATATTTTTTTTTGCTGTTAGTTGTTGTACTGAGTAGATAACGGCAGTATAGAAATTGCCTTCATATTTTCTGAACAGTTTGAAATCTTCATTTCTGTTGCATAGAAATGGTCTCAGGTTCCATGATAACTGGATACCGACAAACGCAAGAATGATGATCCAGACCCTGAATACCGTAACTCCGACTTTAGGATAAATATCTTTTTTTTCACAGGCAAATTTCAGTGCGTCAATCATAAGCCTCATTCCGAAAATGCCTGAAAATACAAAAATCGCTACATGCAGGAGTTGCAGAAAGTGATAATTGCCTCCCGTGATCTGAAAAAATATGATGATCGGTGAGAAAGACAATGCCATAGCCGAAGTAAGTACGAATCCGCTGAGCACGATGATCATCATTTGCCTGAGACTCATTTTTGAGCCCAATACCTGTTGAATGACAAAAAATGATGGAAAGCATATAAGCATCGTGCCGAGAAACAAAACGATCACCTTGACCCCTGCAGCCACAGATTGTATAAAACTGTGGTAACTGCCCATCACCAAACCATACACGAAGGTGAAAGCGCAGATAGTCAGTATTTGCCTGACAATTAGCTTATTAGATTCTTTTTTAATCCTTTCGCTAAAATAGGATTCCGTATTCCGGAATATTCCGAATACTTCCTTTATTCCATTCGATTTTTTCATACGGTTAAGATTTTATATTTACCTGATTATGAGTAAAATAATATCGATACATCAAGACTTTGCTTAGGTATCTGCTTTATTCCCATATGAACTCGTTTTATTATGTCTGATCGTATCCCGATAAGAAACAGGATTGATTAAAAAAGCCCGATATCCATTTCATATCAAATGATTTCCGGGTTGACTTATACAAATATAATAAAAATTCAAATAAATACTGTTTTTTACTGTATGTTATTATTTATTACTGTATAATATAGTTTAATGTATTATATTCTTTGTTTATCCGGTATTATAACGGCAGGTATAGTTTCTTTTTCAGGCAGTAAACTTTTCATTGTATTAACTTTTTAACTTTTGCCTTGTCTTTGTCAAACAGTTAACAGTAATTTTTACTTTTACCGTTAATTTATTTATTGATCAATATATTTATCAGAGAGAAAATGATGAAAGTAACCGTAACCAGCCTGTTCCTTCTTGTCCTGAATTTGTATTCATTTTCACGGGAAGCTCCGTTTTTGTTTTACAAGAATGGAAACGAAATCCCGTGCATTCCCGGTCAATATTCCGAAGGGGAAAGCCGGAGTGCTTTTGTTTTACCGGGAAATGAGGAAGATACGGTTGTCATTGTGCTGGATATCCAGCAGCATTTTACACGGCATGTTATTCCGGACAGTTCGGCTGTTGACCTGATCAACACGATCAATTCCGTTATAGAAAATACGGATCCTGAAAAGGTCATCTATGTAAAATCCGTCCTTTCGGTATTAACGGTTTCGTTCAAAGGTATTCATGTGGATACGTTGCCGGAACTGGATCTCGATGAGCGGCTGGCAATTGTAAATGAAAACATTGTCACAAAGAACAAGCCCAATGCATTTGATTTTAAGGAATTGAACGATCTTCTGGAACAAAGGAACGCGGAAAATATCATTGTAGTCGGCTTAATGGCCGAACATTGTGTTTACAAAACACTTACCGGAGGCAAAAAGCTGGGCTACAATATGTTCGTAATACCCGGTGCCATTTGCGGTAAGTCGGCAAAAAGCAAAACAAAGGTTCTTGATAAGCTTGAAAAGAAAGGGATAAGATCATTATGAATGACCATCTGACCAGGAACAAAGAAAACGCGATCGCATTTTATAAAATGGCTTTCAGCGGTCATCCGCAGAAGGCTGCTGAATTGTATGTGGGGTCCGGTTACAAACAGCATAATCCGGTTGTCAGGAATGGTATTGAGGGCTTCATAGAATATTTCACAAAGATGCAGGACGAATACCCCGAAAAGTCGGTAGAATTTGTGCGTGCTGTAGCCGAAGACGATCTGGTAGCCCTTCATACCCATCAAATATGGCCGGACAGTGAAGAATATGTTACCATGGACTTTTTCCGGTTTGATGAAAACGGGAAAATAGTCGAACATTGGGATGCCATTCAGAAGATCCCCGAAAGTTCGGAAAACGGCAATAAGATGTACTGAATAATACCGGTGAAAATCACTGTGTGTATCCTTCAACAAATTTCAGGAGTTCATTGTAAACCATCTGCACCGGAAGTCCCATGACATTGAAAAATGATCCTTCTATTTTTTCGATACCGACATAGCCTATCCATTCCTGGATGCCGTAAGCCCCTGCCTTGTCCAGCGGCTTGTAACGGGTCACATAGTAGTAGATCTCTTCGTGTCTGAGTTTGCGAAAGACCACTTCGGAGATACTGTGAAAGACCCTGGTCCTTTGAGCTGACCGCAGGCATACTCCTGTCACAACGGTGTGTTTGTTTCCCGATAAACGGGATACCAGCTTATATGCTTCCTGAATGTTGGCCGGCTTGCCAAGCACTTTGTTCTTGTGCCATACAATGGTATCGGCTGTGATCAGGATAGTTTTTTCATCAAGGAGGTCTGTATAGTGATCCGACTTTCTTCTGGCTAAGAATTCAGTGATTCCGGGCATATCGAGATCGACAGGATAGGACTCATGGATGCCATCTCTTACGATCACTTCAAATGTAAGATCAAGTCCCTCCAGCAACTTTTTTCTGCGTGGCGATTGCGATGCAAGGATCAGTTTATATGGTTTGACCAGATCGTGCAGGATCATAACGATTTATTTATAAGCTGAAACGATGTAATTTACGAGAAGGCAATAAACCAGTCCTGCCAGCATGATCAGTTTGGAAGACTGACTGAGAATGTGGTATTGCTTTTTTGTTGAGGCCCAGTTCACGCCGAATGCAAGCATAATGAGCGGAACTATGATAAACAGAACAATGTATACAAAGCTGATCTTATCGGCCAGGTGAAAGACCAGAAGGTAAATAACAGGGGCGATCATCAGGACAATCAGTACGGTGACTATCCATTTGGCTGCTTTCAGCCCCCATGCTATTGGAATGGTCCGGCATCCGAAAACAGCATCGCCTTCAAAGTCTTCGATATCTTTGTTGATTTCCCTGATAAGATTTACGGTAAAAGCAAAGATCGAATAGCTGCCAACCCAGAAGATCAGATAGTCGAACCTGACACCTTTTGCCAGGATATGAAGTTGGTACCGTTGTACCAGTAAGGGGAATTCAAAGACCAGGACCAGCATGGGGACAAGTCCTACCAGGACGGAAATGATCAGGTTCCCCACAAGAACCTGGCGTTTGTAAGTGGTGGAGTAGAACCATAAAACAATGCCTGCAAATATGAATATCATGCTCAGGCTCAGCCTGCCAATGCTATAGGCAACATACGATCCGGCAAGTATTCCCAGGGAAGTAAAAATGATATGAAATGCCATGACATACCTTCGCTTTATCAACCTGCCGACAATTACCTTGCCCGGACGGTTGATCAGATCGGTCTTCCTGTCGAAATAATCGTTGATGATATAGCCGGCAGCGGCAATCATTACGGTAGAAACAACCAGCATGGAAAACTGAAGGGTATCCAACTGGACCCTGAAACCTGATACGGATAATAATGGTTTGAGAATGAACCAGCGGATGAAATATTGTGTAATGGCAATGATCAACAGGTTAGGGGTCCTGATCAGGCGAAAAAAGGCCAATGCTATTTTCAGTTGTTTTACCATTCGAACGCATTGTTATCCATCCATTTTTTATGCAACCGCAATACCTGTTCTATTACGTCCCTCACGCATCCTTTGCCTCCTCCTTTATCTGAGATATAGATCGAAGCTTCCTTGATCTCATGAGCTGCATCAGCCGGACAGGTTGGTACTCCTGCCTTTTGCATGATCTCATAGTCCGGGATATCGTCTCCCATAAAAAGAATGTTGCTGTGTTCCAGATGGTGCTTCATCCTGAAATCTTCATACAGTTCCAGTTTACTTGAAGCACCCAGATAAATATCGGTCACTCCGAGTTTTTGAAAGCGCAGTGCCACTTCATTCGATCTCCCGCCTGAGATGATGGCCACCGGAAATCCCATTTTTATGCAGTGCTGGACGGCATATCCGTCTTTGATGTTTACCGCCCTGACAAATTCTTCTCCGGGGAAAAGGTAAACCTGTCCGTCGGTAAATACACCGTCCACATCAAATGCAAAGGCTTTCACATGGTTTAATAACAACTTAAAATTTGACATAGTCCGATGTGTCAGGAATAATATGCAATAATACTATCAGAAATCAAGCTATACAACTTTTTTAATTGGGGTTCGTTCTCCAGCATTTTTTTGTGTGCTTCGATAATCTCCGTGTTTTTTCTTCTTGCCGGTCCTGTCTGTGCCTCCCGCGGAGGTACAAACTCTAACTTTTTGATCGTTTCCCTGAGCAACGGCATTAAGATATTTTTGTCTATACCGTGCTTTTCCAGGTAGTCGAACGTTCTGGCGATGAGGTGATTCATGCTGTTATTGGACAATACCCCGGCTATGTGTAAGATCTTTCTTTTTTCCGAATCCAGTGAATGTATTTTGTTGCTTAACGAGCCTGCCAGTTTATTGACCATGAAAAAGGTATTTTTGTCGGAAGCCTCAATACACAGCGGAATGACGGAAAAATCCGTTTCCGCTTTCCTGGTGAGTGTTTGAAAGGGATACAGTACTCCAAACTGTCTGAAGCGACTGTCAAAAATATCCATTCCAATGCTGCCGGATGTGTGCAGGACAATGGTGTCCGTTCCATTTATCTTGTTTACGACTTCGGGCAAAGATGAATCGTTTACGGCCAGTATGACAAAATCCGATTTGCTGTTGTCCGATCGGAAATCACCGGTGTAGGCAGCATTTACGTCGTCGGCTATCTCTCTGCCTGTTACTTTATTCCTGCTGATGATGGTTCTTACCACGTGATTTTTCGCCCTGATCACTCGGGCCAGGTGCCAGGCCATATTTCCCGAGCCGGCAATGGTTATTTCAAATGCGTTATGATGTTTATGCGGCAAAGGTCTGTGTTTTTGTTTATGCTAAAATAGGAATTTGCAGGGATTTTCGGTTACCGTTAAAACAGGTATGACATAACACTGGCAAATGTTCAGGATTTGTACAAAATGAACTACCTCGCAGCAATCCGACCGGATGTTTATGCGGGGGTATGATATGAACTCATTTATGCCGAAGAGCTTCGCTATCGGGATTCCACCTGCGCCCCGAGATCTCGGGGCTTTGGCGGACAGGGGTTCGACTAACAAATTCCAGTTCACTTTCCCGCCTTTTGCGGGACAGGCTGTTCCTGGAGGATAATCATTGTTATTGTAAATTCAGTTGTCTGAAATTGTTACCTGCTGATGACAGACTATCCCGATACGCTCCGCTATCGGGATTGT
>JASFVU010000182.1:0-6033 GCA_050049665.1 Bacteroidales bacterium
CTTTTCGTCCGGAGGCAAATGCATTGTACTGGAAATACCTGAGACGCGGTCTGTACTCAAAGGGACTGGATGGTTGGTGGATTGATTCCACGGAACCGGATGTTATTAACGCCCTTACAAAAGAATCGACGGAATACGAAATGAAGAAGATGGGCAGCAATTATCTGGGGTCCTGGGCCAGGTACCTGAATGCCTTTTCGCTGGTGATGACCGATGATATATACAAATTCTGGAGGGAAGAAACTTCCCGGAGACGTGCCTATATTCTGACCCGTTCCTGTTTTGCCGGACAGCAACGCAATGCGGCAACTACATGGTCGGGGGATATAGGCGCAAACTGGAATGTTTACAAAAACCAGATTGCTGCCGGGATAAATCACTGTATGTCAGGTATTCCTTACTGGACATTCGATATTGGCGCTTTCGTCATAGGTGCTTACGGAGGGGTATTTTACAACGGAGGCAAAGACCCTGCCTACCAGGAACTGTATACCCGTATGTTTCAGTTAGGTACTTTTGCTCCTATCTTTCGTTCCCACGGTTCTGAAACTCCCAGGGAGATATGGGAGATGGGAGAAAATGTGGAGACACTCATTAAATTTGACAATCTCCGTTACCGGCTTATGCCCTATATTTATTCCCTGGCCTGGAAAGTAACAAGTGATGGCTACACGATCATGAGGGGATTGCCCATGGACTTTTCCCATGATAAGAATACCTACGATATAGATGATCAGTTTTTGTTTGGCCCTTCCTTTATGGCTTGTCCCGTTACGGAATTTATGTATCACCGGCCTCCCGAAGCTACTATTCCTGTTGAAGGTGATTTTTTCGAAACACCTGAAGGGAAAAGAGGGCTGCATGCCAGCTATTACAAAGACAATGGGTATACCATTGCCGGAACGGAAAAGATTGATAAAAACATTGATGTCTTCTGGTATACCGGCCGTCCGGATTATGTTACCGACTCAATGTTCTCCATTCGCTGGGAAGGGAAACTGGTCCCAAAACAGACCGGCCCTTATCAGTTCCATCTTAAGAGCTTTGATCCCAAACGCCTTATTCTCGACAGAGATACGCTTGACATGGTCTATACAAGCGTGGAACAATATACTGAAATTGTTGAACTTACCGGTGGGGAAGCGTATGATTTTGTGCTTGAGACCGAAAATTCCTCTACCGGTGCTGCCAGAATGCAGTTGTTCTGGAAAACACCTGAAATTTTCGAAAAAGAAAAAACACATGTGGAGGCAGAGAAAACAAGAAATGTTTATTTGCCGGCTAATACAGCCTGGATCGATTTCTGGACAGGAGAGACCACCGAAGGAGGGAAATGGGTCGTTGCGGATGCCCCGATCGATAAAATGCCTCTTTACGTGAGAGCAGGCTCCATAGTTCCAATGGGTCCCTTTTTGCAATATGCAACGGAAAAGCCTGCCGATCCGGTCGAATTAAGAATATATCCCGGTGCAAACGGAAGTTTTACCTTGTATGAAGATGAGAATGACAATTACAATTACGAAAAAGGTGTTTATGCTACCATTGAATTCAACTGGGACAATGCCGGCCGGAAACTCACCATCGGAAAGAGAAAAGGCAAATTTCCGGGAATGCCCGGAAAGAGAACGTTTGAAATTATTTTGGTCGGGGAAAACCATGGCACAGGAGTGGCTATTGAAAAATCTCCGGATGAGATCATCGAATACAAAGGAGAGAGAACAGTGGTGAAATTATAGGGCTTCCGGATTGTTTTCCAATCAAAAACGGAATTAATTTTGTCTTCAATTCAGGAAAGTATTTAAACAATCAGAACAGATGGCTCAGGATTCTCATTCTTTTCATGCAACATGGTTGCTTCTCCGGTTCCGGCATTATTTAAAAGTTTCTGTCCTTTGCTTTATCGGGCTGTCTTTTTATTTTACCATTTGTTTTTCTTTCATACATCCCCAGCGTACTCCATTGATGGTGAAAAGGTATGTCGAATACAAAAAGGAGAAAAGAGAAGTTCCGTTCCGCCATCAATGGGTTCCTATAGAAGAAATTTCGCCGCATTTGATCCGGGCCGTGGTTGCCGCTGAAGACAACCGTTTCACAAAACATTACGGAATTGATTTCGGAGCAATTCGCAAAGCGCGTGATTACAATAAAAGAAGCACACATCGAAAAAGAGGGGCAAGTACGATCAGCCAGCAGACAGCTAAAAATATATTTCTGTGGCCGGCAAGGACTTACATCAGAAAGGGTTTTGAAGTCTACTTCACATTGCTTATTGAGACGTTCTGGAGCAAAAGGAGGATCATGGAGGTCTACCTCAATATGATCGAAATGGGGGCGGGTATTTACGGAGCGGAAGCAGCTTCGCAGTATTATTTTCACAAACCGGCATCAAGGCTTACCGGAGAAGAAGCTGCTTTGATAGCGATCAGCCTGCCGAATCCGCAAAAAAGAAACCCGGCAAAGCCGACTTCCTATATGCTTTGGCGACAGAAAAACATTCTTTCACTGATGCGCAAGATTGGAGAGATCGACCTGTAATGCCTGATAAGTTATTCTTTGTACAACGGGAAATACAATCCTCCGGTTATGGAATACGAAACCAGTCCGAACGATGTATCACCTCTTATCTGGGTGGCCAAAGGAGTGAAGTCGGCTTCAACTGACAAGCTAAAATCAATTCTTTTATAGATCTTTATATTGGCTCCGGCCCCTGCTGTAAGGGAATGGTGGTATTTGCTGAAAACAGCTTCATCTTTTGTCAGCAGAACATGCAGCCCGATAAAAAATTTGGGACGAATAAGTCTTTCGGGAAATAAATACTGGAGTTGCATTGGAATTCGCAGGGCATAAATGTTGTCTGCCAGTTCCGTAAGAGGATGATATAATAAACCGGTCCTGACATACAGCTTCTCGTTGCTTCGCGGAAGCCAGGAGTAGATCAGAATTCCTGTTTCATAAGTTGTTATTGACCGGTCAATTCCTGTCGAAGGGTAAGTGATCACTCCTCCCACAGGCTCAATGGCAAATGAAATGAGGTGTAATTTCTTCTCATAGACAATGCACTCTTCGTCTTTGCATACATGGGAATGATAATTTTCAGCCAGTTTGATGAGTTTATTATGGTCCGGTTCCTCCAGATCCTGAATTTGTGGTTTTATTTTCGGATCATCTCCCATGTAATACATCAGGATACCAATGTGTTTTTTACTTTGCCTCAGGACGAGCTTACCATCGATCTTTTCAACAGATTCGTTATAGGGGAGTTCAGCCAGGGGCATTCCTTCCTTTTCAATAAAATAAGATTCCTCGGTAGGGCCGGTACTGAGATAATACACATTCAATTTTCCCTTTATCAGAAATTCAAGGAATACCTTTTTGTTTACCGAATCCCTGATGATCTCTTTTGAAACATAGTATTTGCCATCGGCAAACCTGAAAGCTTTGATATCCGATGGAGAATAGATTACCGGATTGTCTTCTTCAGTCGGTCTGAAACGGCACACCATACTCATCCGGATGTCTCCGCGAAAATCAATTTCGCCGGTTAGTGTATCGCCCGATCCAAGAATGACATATCCTTCCCGGAAATCTGTTTGTGCAAAAGCATCGGGAAGCAGGATTGTGAACAAAAACAGAAGCAGTATTTTTCTTACCATTTTTAATGGATTTTTTGAATGTTCATGTACAAACGTATTCAATTATCAATACCATTTTATTAATCCGAATGTCAGTTTAAAGGGTCAACATCAGGAATGATCTGCAGGCCTTTAAAGGTTTTATTATTCGTTATCCCGTCAATTGCCTGCCGCATCATTCTTCTTCTTTGACTGAACAGGTTATCCCGTTCAATTTTGACCAGGATACATTTCTGATACTGGTTGAACAACCTGTTTATCAAGGGAAATTCAGGGCCTACAATTCTGTTTGCAAGCAGTTTCCTCAGGTCGTTTGCCAGCAGATCAGCCGCCCGGCTGAGAATTTCCTGTTTCCTGTGTCTCAAAGTAAGTTTTATTAATCTGACATAGGGAGGGTAGTTAAAATTTTTCCGTTCAGGAAGTTGCTGTTCAAAAAAACCTTTGTAATCATTTTGTACCACGTATTTTATAACAACATTTTCCGGATCACCGGTCTGTATGATAACTTTTCCCTGTTCATTTTTTCGACCGGCCCGGCCGCTTACCTGGGCCATTAACTGGTAACTTCTTTCATACGAGCGAAAGTCCGGAAAATGTAACATATTGTCGGCATTAAGAATTCCCACGATCTTTACATGATTGAAATCCAGTCCCTTTGAAATCATCTGGGTTCCGATCAGGATGTCGATCCTGCGGTTTTCAAAGTCTCCAATGATCTTTTCATGTGATCTTCTTGTTCTGGCTGTGTCAAGATCCATCCTTTTTACCTTTGCATCCGGAAAGATCAGGGCGACGTCATCTTCTATTTTTTCAGTTCCAAAGCCCCGGGTACGGATGTCTGCGCTTCCGCATGAATGACAGTTCTCCGGGGTTAAAATAGCGTAGCCGCAATAATGGCATTTCAGTTTATTGGATTTTTTGTGGTACGTAAGGCTTACATCACAATGCCTGCAATAAGGCACCCACCCGCATGCATTGCATTCGATATAAGGAGAAAAACCTCGCCGGTTCTGAAAAAGTATGATCTGTTCCTTGTTTGCAAGGGCCTCAGTCATGCTCTCGATAAGCTGGTGTGAAAAGTGTGAATGCATTTTTTTTTGCCTTCCCGCTTTACGAATGTCCGTAACCATTATTTCAGGCAGCTTTATGTCCATGTATCTGTCATGCAACTCTGTCAAACCATATCGGTTGGTCATCGCATTCATGTAACTTTCAAAAGAGGGTGTAGCAGTACCCATCAGGACTTTCCCGCCATGCATGCCTGCAAGCACCACGGCAGCGTCCCGGGCATTGTAACGGGGAGCCGGATCAAATTGTTTGTAGGTATTTTCATGTTCTTCATCCACAATAACAAGTCCAAGGTTGGAAAAAGGCAGAAAGACCGATGACCTTACTCCTAAGATTACCTGGTATTCCGGGCTGTTTAATTTTCTGATTCCGATGAGATTTTGGTATACCTCCACACGTTCATCATCAGAGAATTTGGAATGATAGATACCTACTTTATTTCCAAAAACATTCGTTAGCCGTTGTATGATCTGGGCAGTAAGGGCAATTTCAGGAAGAAGATAGAGTACTTGTTTTCCTTTTTCCAGTTGCTCTGTAATGAGGTGCATGTATATCTCTGTCTTTCCGCTTGAAGTTACACCATGTAACAAAACTACATCCTTATGTTCAAATTGGTTTTTGATCTGCCTGAATGCGATGGCCTGTTTTTCGTTTAGCTTAAAAAGCTGCCGCGTAGTAATTTCTTTACTCTGTAATCTGCTTGTCTCCCTGGTATTGATCTTTAATACCCCCTTAGCGATCAGTGAATTTAGTGTTGCATGAGTTGTGCCGGAAGATTTGAGGAGTATATTTTTGGGAACTTCCGTTTGTTTCTCCCGGGAAAGGTGAAGAAGCTGAAGCAACAAGGCTGTTTGTTTTGGGGCCTTTTTTTCCATAGAAACCAAAAGTTCGTTCAGATTAGCTTCTTCCCGGTACATTTCATTAAGCTCAATAAAATCGATCAATTTTGGTTTATAGCCTTTTTTCAGGCTTTCTTCGAGAGTGATAATATCTTTTTCAATCAGCCCTTTTACAATCGGCATAACATCTTTTCTTCCCAGCAATGAAGAAAGTTTGTGCAGTGTTATCCCTTGCTCATTATCAACTATATCCAGAAGTCTGTTTTCAGATTCTGTTAATAATCCGGGTAGTGTCCCGGGTTCTTTTGAGAAGATCTTTGTTTCACTTTCAAGCTTTAACCCCGAAGGCAGAGCAGCCCGGTAGACTTCACCGGGAGAGCACATATAATAGTCAGCTATCCACTCCCAGAATTCAATTTGCCGGTTGGAGACAACAGGAACTTCATCAAGGAGTGATAACAAAGAGCTGATCCGGAATCCTTCAGGCGGATTGT
>JASFVU010000121.1:0-7241 GCA_050049665.1 Bacteroidales bacterium
TGCCTTCTGCTATGCAGCGCATGCTATCAAATAAATATCCTATAACTTCACCAGTTTTAGGGTCGAGTGTGTAAATCTTTCGTTCTTTGAAAGTAGAATTTTGATATTTTTCGATGTCTTCATCAGATGCATATAGAGTATCTTTAAGATATTGTCTCTGCTTGTTACTTAACTCCGTTATTTTGCTCTCGCTTTCCATAATTAAATACTGTCCATTCAAAACGAAGTCTATTTTTATCAAAAATTTCGCAGTTCCTGCGTCAGATTCGGCTACACCTTCCCATTCACCAATAAGCCACTTGTTCCAATCGTCTGCAAGGGGTTTTGGTTGGAATTGGAATGTTTTATCCTCTTTTTTAGTTTCATTCTCCTGGCTTATCACGTTTGAGCTTAAACATACCAGTATAACTAATAATATAGCAAATGATTTTTTCATTTTAATCCTCCTTTCTTTGAATGAGTTTGCAGATTATGTTTTCTTTTTTTATGATTTCGGAGTTTTGAAGAGAAATTTGAACATTTGACAAGACATTCATAATCACTAATTTAAAATTTAATTATAAAAGTACAGCCTTTTTACAATTTTGCATAACGGTAAATTGTATGAGTAGTGGCAGATTGCGTGGCACTTTCCTGTCAAACCGCTACGCAGTTTGAGCGGGCTACAAACCTTGAAATTTACCACATCCCCTGCCATTACTTATACAAAATGTTACAAGCAGTGTTTTTATATTTTTATTTCTTTTTCAAGATATTAAAGTTATTCCAGTCAAATTAGCAAGATTGTTTTTCAAGAAAGCATAAGTCAATTTATCTACTTTGCAGTTTACAAACTTTACTCGTTTAAATTTTTTGTTGTTCTTAAAGAACGTATTTATTAATGTTGCATTTTGAAATTTAACATCATAAAAAGTACAATTTTCAAAACGGCAATCTTCTAACTTGCCATCAAAAACTATATCCTGAATTGCCATTTCAATAAAACTTGTGTTAAACAACTTTGTATTTAAAATTGTGTTTTTACCAAAACCTCCCATATTAAATTCCGTTTCCGTAAAATCGGCTCCAGTAAAATCACAACTTTCGATAAAACTTTTTGATATTTTTGTGCTTTTCAAGGAACTGTTTATAAATGTATTTTTAGCTATCATCGATTTCTGAATTTGGCTATTGCTTATATCAGCATTTGAAAAGTTACAATCATTCACATTATTGTTGTTTAGTAAAAGTCCAGACATCTCAGCACCGACAAACAAGCACCGTTGAATATTTGTAGAACTTAGTTTCTCATGTAGATTTTTTAACCCAGAAAAATCACTATCACAAAGATTTTGTTTTGACAAATCCCAACTTGGCTTTTGGGATAATTTTCCAAAATTATTTTCTGAATCATCTAAAGTTGTCTTTTTTGTCTCATTGAGATTAAAGCTGTCTGAAAAATAGTTAAGGTCAACGTTGAGAAGTTCAGCAATACGATTTAGAGTCATTATGTCTGGCATTGATTCTCCACGTTCCCATTTCCCAACTGCTTGAGGACTGATTGATACTTGTTGTCCAAGTTCTGCTTGTGAAAGATTAGCTCTCTTTCTTGCTGTAGCAATTTTATTACCTATCACTTTTGAATTTATCATCTCTTTGCAAATATAATTTTAAATCATTGAAGCAATCTCTCTAACTGCATCTGCAACAGCTTTGAAGTCCTTTTTTAAAATTGCACCATGATTACTTGGTACCTTGGCAAATACCTTAATGTTTGTATTTCGTTTAGCAGCTTCATAAGCACCAATGCGGATTATTTCTTGCTCGTCACCTTTACTTCCAAATGATGTCCCCGAAGCAAGCACATATCTGGTAGGTACGGAAATTTTGTCCATAACTGGGTCTAGGGCATCTTTACTGCCAATCCATCCCAATTCAATATTGATTTTCGCCATTTGTGAAGCACTCATTCTTGGTGTTAAGCCTGTTGGTCTTAAAAGCCACAACAAAGGATTCAATTTTTTGAAAAATTTCCTCATACCTGAAGCCATTTCTTCGGTCATCCAATTGTAAGGTTGCGCACCATCAACAAGAATTGCCCCTAAACACCGTTCAGGATTTCGGCTTGCCCAATGTGTTGCTAAAAATGCACCATAAGACCAACCAATCACAATACATTTTTTTATTCCTCTTGCAGCTAAAACAGAATCTACATCACGAACACAAGCCTCAAAAGTATAGTCAGAAGATTTAACCGATTTTCTACCTCTTGCTCTTTCATCATAAGTAATATGCCTAAAATCAGAGCCTAATTCTGCAATTACTTTTCGCCAATACCATCGGGTTGCAAATTGTCCGTTTAAATAAACTATTGGCATTCCTGAATTTCCTGTGTCCGTTACAAAAAGTTTAGAGTCATCAACAGGTACTAACCCAGACCATTGAGGATTTTTTTTGTCTATTAAATTTGAATTTTGCATCATCTCTTTTATTTTAATTTGATGCTACAAAGATATTTGTACCCAAAGGCGTTAAGCAAGTTTTGACGATTACAGTTAGTTGCTTTCATGCTACTTATGGTTGCTTTCTGACAACTGCTTGTTGTATTTATATATTTTGTTAAGTTCTGTTTCAATTTTGGCGTTTTAGTTGCTCGGTCTGTCAACATTGCTGGTAACGTGTTGCGCATATGGAAAGTAGCGGTATTCCGTGCTACGTTCTTATCGCCCGTTAGTGTTTTGCCACAAGGTACAAAATTTCACAAACCACCAAACCCAGCTATTTTTTATATGTGCTGTTAGCGGTAGGCAGTTCTTGTTTTTATGTAACTCTCTGGAGTTAATACTCCTATATCACTTTTTGAATAATCTTTAATGTTCCTTGTCAGAATCACATCGATGAATCCAGATTTAACAGCTGAAAAGTTTTGTAAAGCATCTTCAAAATCTTTGAATCCAGAGCATAGTGCTTGAAGAACAATATCTCTATCCATGGATAATACATCCATCATTGTCATTAATTGACTTAATTGTTTTATCACCTTATCGTGTTTGGCTACTTGTCTTAAGAGATAATATAGATTACTACAAATTACAGGTGTAACGTACCCTTTAATTTGTTTTGACTCACATAGCGAGAAAATCTGTGCAGCATTTTCAGAGAACGGTTCCCTATCAAAGAAAAAATCGAGAATAACGTCAGAATCGATAAGTACTTTATCCATTTTATAGATATTTTTGAGATAATCCTTTTGATAATTCTTTTTTGTAATCGAAATCTTTTGGTGCTTTAAAAGAACCTCTTAAAGATTTAGTCAATGGAGTTATCTCGATATCTGCCTTGTTCTCTTCTTTGGTTATGACCTTTAAATAGTTCTCAATTATATCCGATAAGCTACGTCCTTTGCCCTTAGCATACTTTTTAGCTTTTTCTATAATTGTCTGCTCAATTGTTAAGGTGAGTTTTGTATTCATGACACTTCTCTTTTAGCGTTATTTTATACGTGCAAATTTACGCAAAATATTAAATCCGTGCAAAATATTTTCATTTTATACGTGTCGCCATCACTGCTTACCGCTAACGGTTGGCGGTATGAAACGGTTGGGTTTTCGGAGTGCGTTCGTATCCACCGTGGAAAAACTTGAAGCGAGAACAAATGCTCGCAAATCACTGAACCCCAACTGTTTTATGAGTACATATGTAAAAGCACAGGTCCCAGGTAATTAATAAATTCATAGTTCCAAATTTAATTCATTAATACTTAAGACCTATGCAAAACAAAACTATTAAAAATCCAGACTTTTCCGGGGACAATGTTTTTATTGGCCTGGATGTTCATAATGCTTCCTGGGATGTAAATATCCTTGTTGATGAAATTGAACATCGTAAATTTACTCAACCACCTAGCCCGGACATTTTATGTAATTACCTTCAAACCCATTTCCCCGGTGCAAATTATTACAGTGCATACGAATGCGGCTTTAGTGGGTATCATCATCACAGGAGATTGCTTGAATTAGGAATCCAAAACATTGTAATTAACCCTGCAGACCTTCCTGTTACTGATAAAGAAAAAGTCAATAAGAAAGATCCTGTTGATAGCAGACGTATTTCAAAATCTCTACAAAATAAACAATTAAAAGGCATCCATATTTTCGATCCCGCTCACGAACAATTCAGATCACTGAATCGAATGCGCTGGATAGCCGCTAAGGAGCATCGTAGGGTTAAAAATCGTATTCGTGCTTTTCTGCTCTATTATGGTATAATCCCTCCTGCAGAGCTAAACCCAGAGTACTGGCCAAGAGCTTTTGTGAATTGGCTTAATCAACTCAAATTATCAGATCAAGCTGGCACACAGTCCCTGGAATATTTAATGAATGCATACCAAGACTCAAAAAATCAATTGTTGAAGATATCGAAACATTTACGTCAGCAAGTCAAAGCAAGATATTTAAATATTTATAAACGTCTTATGACGGTTCCGGGAATTGGTCCCGTCAATGCCATATGCCTGATTGCTGAAATAGGCGATATGTCACGATTTAAGTCCTGCAAACAACTAGCTTCTTTCGTTGGATTAGTACCTCGATCGCATCAAAGTGGCCCTAAAGATCCCAACTGTTCACTTACTTAGGGTTTGCTGATTTTGTCGAAATTTATGTGTATAATGTTGGTAATATGAACATTACGTTGATAACAAATGATTAAAATGCAAGGAAAAGTGCATGAGGATCAGTAATTTGGGTAAAATCCTTTGCACTTATGATCAAATACACGCCATCAAGCCAGCTGACATTGGAAGAGTTCAAACATCCGTTCCATCAGCAATTGAAAAGAGACAACCGCTGGGTATTGCTTGCCGAGTTGGTACCCTGGGATGAGTTGGCCGGGATTTACGCAAAGAATCTGGATCCTAAGGCCGGTCGCTTGAGCGTGGATATACGGATGGTGATTGGTGCCCTGATCATCAAGCACAAACTCAGTCTGAGTGATCGTGATACGGTTGCCATGATCAGCGAGAATATGTACATTCAGTATTTCTGTGGGCTGCGCAGCTTCCAGAGGGAACTTCCGTTTGACTCTTCTTTGTTTGTCGATATCCGTAAACGTATGGGATCAAAGCGTTTCGATGAGTTCAATGATATCGTAATCCAACGCTCTGAGAAGTTGAAACCTAAGCGACAGCGGATTATCAAAGGTAAAAAAGATGATCATAATCAGAAAGGGAAAGCCATTGGACAAGACAACACATCTCCCCGGAACAGAGAAGAACAGAAGAAGGATCTTCCCAACCAGGGCAAGCTGAAGCTTGATGCCAGTATAGCTGATCAATACATTACTGCACCGAATGATCTGAAGTTGGTCAACCGTGCCAGGGAGGAAACAGAACGTTTGGTGGATGAACTCTATAAGCAAGGGGACTTTGAAAAGAAGCCCCGCACTTACCGTCGCAATGCCAGGAAGGAATATTTGGGACTAGCCAGGAAGAGAAACAAGAGTAAGCGGGAACTACGGGTGATGCTGGGGAAACAACTTCGATACCTGCGCAGGAATCTTTCCACGATAGAGAAGATGCTGGATAATGTAGAAGTACAGACTTCAGGACGGTTCCCCCTGGAAAAGAGAGACCAGAGGATCTACTGGGTGGTTCAACACATCTTTGATCAACAGATGAACATGTATCAGAACAAGGTACACAGTTGCAGTGACCGGATCGTCAACATCTACCAACCGCAGGTACGTCCCATGGTCAGGGGGAAGGACAGGGCAAACGTTGAATTTGGATCGAAGATCAATATCAGTGAGGCAGAGGGTTTTGTTCGGCTTGATCACATTGGATGGGACAACTATGATGAGGGAGGCGATCTTGAGTTTCAGGTGGAACGCTTCCGGGAACTATATGGCTGCTATCCTGAACTATTGCTTGCAGACAGAAAATACTTGACACGGGAGAACCGACGATACCTGAAAGAACATGGGATCCGGATTGTTGGGAAGCCTCTTGGAAGACCGCCAAAACAGGAACTTTCCGGGTACAGAAAGTATAAAACCCGGAAGGAACAGAACATGCGGAACCATGTGGAAGGCAAGTTCGGCCAGGGGAAGAACGGTTACGAGTTGAACAGAATCCGGGCCAGAAGGCAGGATACTTCCGAATCCTGGATCTCAGATATCCTATTCGTAATGAACTTGACAAAACTGATGAAGGTAGCACGCAAGCATGCTTATTTTTTGGCTCGTTCCATTCAGGAGTTCGTTCAAAGACTTATCTGGTCAATAGATGCAAGCCATCACAGGCCGGGTTTGATAATGAATATGGCATTGACGTGAGAAAATCAGCAAACCCTATTTACACTCCGCCCAATCTTTACCTTGTTCTGATTTGGTGCATAAATGAAATAAACACCTCTTTTAAGGTTCTCTATTTTACTCGTTTTTATCATCTTAAATGAATGTTCATATAATCACGGATGTCTGTTTGAATTAGCGCTAACGGTTGGTGTAAGTTTAGTAGCGGATTTACGTGCAGTTATCCGTCCGACAGGAACAGATAATTGGGAGTGTGAATCCAACGTTGGAATACCCACCGAATCCGCTATTAAATTTACACATTGTTATGTGCTGGCATTTTATTCTGATTAGTATTTTAATTCCGCTAAATCCTGTTATTTTTTTTCTGTTGTCACAATAAGTCATTCAAACTAATTATTTTACAGCCTTTACTTTCATAATATTGTATCATTTCTGGAATTTTCTTTTTACTCCAACTGGTAATGCTATCGGATAAGACAGTAACTTTGTGATTTGCCTTACGTAAATTAAAACAAGTTGATTTAACGCAAATAGTAGCATCTCCTCCTACTATGTAGAACTCACTTATTTTATTTTTACTGATAAAGTCTGTAAATTCCTCACTGGTTAATGCATTTCCTTTGTTTTTCGTAAAAACATTTTTTGATGCTATTTTCAAGTCTGAAGCTAATTCAGACCCGACTGTATCGGGTTTGAAGTTTCTTGCACCAACTGATAAATTTTCATGCCTTATATAAACAACATGAATCTTATTATTGACTGCCCAATCAATAGCTTTATTTATATTGTCAATTACTTCTTTGTAATTCTTTGGTGTATCATTTTGAATGTCTATTATTAATGCGAATCAAGGGTTAAATTACTAAAGTTATAAAAGCAGCAGCTAATCTGCCAAAGGCATGTATCATTAGTCCTTTAGTTGATCTGACCTTGCCGGCCTTTTGGAT
>JASFVU010000122.1:0-7233 GCA_050049665.1 Bacteroidales bacterium
AATGGGCTTATATCTTAATGTTTATGTCCCCCTGGGGGGGGGACTAACAGGGGGGAATTGATTAACTGAATTAATCGATTAACTGATGAAATGAAGATGCTGAAAAGCTAATGGTATGTCTTATTTACTCAGTTTACCGATTAATCATCTTAATGATTAGGTGATTAGTTGAATAGCTGATGAGTTGAGAGAGAAATCTCAAAAACCAAATTACAGATTCCATTTAAGCTCCAAAGGTCAAATTTCAATGTTCAAAAGGCTATCTGAAATATTTGGAATCTGAAGATTGGAATTTGTTAATTTGAGGAATGAGAATGTAGGAAAATGTGTAGTTGTTGAGTGATTGGAGGACAAATAATATAAAAATTGCAGTAAACCGTTCTGCCGTGCCGGTTCCTAAGGGTTTCGGTAAGGAAAGTCCGGACAACACAGGGCACTGTACTCTTGCAAAAGAGGTATCTGTGAAGGTACAGAAGCGGGGAAGAGAATGACCGCCTGTTGAAAATGGGGGAGGCCGGGCAAGCCCGGCTTCGCTAAAGCTTCGGCGGGCAAGGGTGAGAAGGTGAGGTAAGAGCTCACCAGTAGTGATGGCGACATCATTAGCTGCCTGCCTTACAGGTTGCAAGATCACGTATATCGGCGCATGAGGGCTGCCCGCCCGATGCTGAGGGGTGGATCGCAAAGATAAATGGCAGAGATCCCGGTTTACCGGGATACAGAATCCGGCTTACAGGTTTGCTGTGGTTTTAATTATTCTCTTGTGAGGTATGCCTTATTATTATCGTGTTTTATTCAACTCCTGTTCTGTAGTTGCCATCAGCGGTCAGCAACAGGCAGCGACATAACCGAAAGTGTCAGTGAAGGATACTTTCCGCCATCGTATCCGTTTATTCATTATGTGGGAAGGATCTGTAAAAAAGATCAGGCGGTTTTTGTTTTTTCTGTTTTGTTGCGGACCGGAGTCGGTTTATATTTGTAATTTAACCAAAAGGAAGTATATTTTTCTGCAGGCAAATAAACATTAACTAAAAAAATGACAATGAGAACTTATTTATTTTTGTTACTATCCGTTGTTATGATCGGTTGTTCAACAAAAGATCCGGACATTTTCGACCTTCCCTCCATCATAGGTGATGGTATGGTCCTTCAGCAAGATACGGAGGTCATGTTTTGGGGCAGGACTTCGTCCCGGAATCAATTTGATATTTCAACCTCGTGGGGTGTCAGAAAGCGTGTTAAAGCCGATAAGTCGGGTAACTGGAAGGTCAGGATCTCAACTACCGAAGCCGGCGGGCCGTATGAAATGGTTTTTCAGACAAAAGATACCAGTTTGATCATCAAAGATATTTTAATGGGTGAAGTCTGGCTTGGTTCCGGACAATCCAATATGGAAATGCCTCTTTCCGGATGGCTTCCGGGAGATACGGTCAACAATTACAGGAATGAGATCGCAGCAGCCGATTATCCGCAGATAAGACTTTTTACCGTTCCCAGAGAAATAGCCGTTGAACCGGTTAGTGATTGCCAAAGCAAATGGGAAATCTGTACGCCTGAATCGGTAAAAGACTTCAGTGCAACAGCCTATTTTTTTGGCAGGGAAATTCATGAAAAGACAGGTGTTCCTGTGGGGATAATACACAGTAGCTGGGGCGGAACACCGGCTGAATCATGGGTATCTGCAGAGTGCCTGGAAGAAGTTCCGGCATATGCCGGGATAGAAAAAATCATAGAGACAGCAGAAACACAATACGACAGCCTGCTTCAATGGATGGACCGGTTAAAAACGGTTCCTGTTGAACATACAGAAGGTTTCTACAAAGAATTAGCTTTTTCAAAGGAAAAATATACTTTACGGGATTTTGATGACAGTGCCTGGCCCTTTATGGAAATTCCATCTGACTACTGGAAGGGTACGGAGTTGGAAACGTTTGACGGCATTGTCTGTTTCAGAAAGAAATTTGAACTTCCTGCCTCATTCAGTGGGAATGATATGGTCCTGTACCTTGGGCCTATTGATGACATGGATGACACATACCTGAACGGGGTTCGTATCGGTGAAAATCTGAGCCTGGGATTCTGGCAGAAGGAAAGGATCTATAAAGTCCCCGGCAACTTGTTAAAATCGGGTCAGAACGTCCTGACCGTATTTGTTATCGATCATATGGGAGGAGGAGGAATTTACAGTTCGTCAGACATCTCATTGGCCGATCCCGGCAATGGCCGGTCACTGAACCTTGGCGGGAACTGGAAATATATGCCACTGGCCGAACTGATGAATTCAAAATTGTATTTCTTTGACGATACAAATACTTTCAGCTCACGACCGGAATTATCTATAGGTATCAGTCAGAATACACCGACATTATTGTATAATGGCATGATCAATCCGGTTGTCCCCTATACAATCAAAGGAGTGATATGGTACCAGGGAGAATCGAATGTGGGCAGAGGTTATGAATACAGGACTTTGTTCCCGGCCCTGATCAAATGCTGGAGGAATGCCTGGGAACAAGGTGAGTTTTCATTTTATTTTGTTCAGCTTGCCCCGTGGAATTACAAGGAGAGCATACCGAGTTCACTGGCGGAGGTCAGAGAAGCACAGCTAATGACCATGGCAATGAAAAATACGGGTATGGTAGTAACAACAGACATTGGTGACCTGAACACCATACATCCTTCCAGTAAGCAGGAGGTAGGAAGAAGATTAGCTCTTTGGGCCCTTGCAAAGGACTATGGTATGGATACCATTGTCTGTTCAGGACCCTTATATGATACCATGGAAATATCGGGCAATAAGGTAATTATCCGTTTTAAGAATGCCGGGGGTAAACTGGTGGCCAAAGACGGGCCTTTGCAATATTTTGAAGTTGCCGGCAGTGACCAGGTGTATTATCCTGCTATGGCAGAGATCACAGGCAATACGGTTATTGTAACCAGTGCCCGGGTTGAAGAGCCTGTAGCAGTCAGGTTTGGCTGGAGAGATACGGCGGAACCGAATTTGTTTAACGGATCAGGATTGCCTGCTTCTCCTTTCAGAACAGACAACTGGAAAAGACTTTCCGAATAGGACGGGGATAATGGGTTCGACCTATAAAACGATGAATGTTTTTATAACAATTTGTTCATTGCTGATTACCCTTATCACATAAGTGCCTGGCATAAGAGTTCCGGCATCAATAAGGGAAATCCCATCCGGTGAATCAAAGGCTGCGTGCATGACTTCTTTGCCTGTGAGATCAGTGATCTGTATAAAGATTGTCTGATCCCGATGCTTGTGCAATTTTACATAGAGTTCATTTTCGCAGGGATTTGGATATATTTCTGCCATTTGGCTGGTTTGTTGATACGGTGATGTATTCCGGCTTGGGATTACCGGATCGCTAAAACGAAAATAACTGAAATTACATCCTCCGTAATCCGTATGAACTGTCAGTGAATGCCTTCCGTCTTCAAGAATAACATTGTGTAAGGTAAGGGAGTCCCAAACCGACCATCCTCCTGTAGACGAGAGTTCAATGGCAGGGGTAACAGCCGTGCCGTCGAGTTCGAGATGTACGCGGGTCAGCGTATTGTCACCTGCAAAACGCATGGAGAAAGTATAAGCAGCCGATGAATCCGTTTCTACGGTGTACCTTAACCATTCACCTGAAGCTGTCCACCCGACATTAAAACCATTACTGTTCACATCATCGGTACATACTTCTATGTCCACACCGTCATTCCGGTACATACTTCCGTTATTCCAGATCTGGTCGTCACTTAATTTCTGATAATCCGTATCAGAGTAAGCAATTTCCTGACTTCCCAGGTCATAATCCGTTGCATGGATCAATCCCGGAATATGGTGTTCTTTAAATGGAATGGCAGTGTGATCATTCACCTGTCTGGTAACAGCATCAATAACATCCGGGTTAATTCTGCAATTTTCCAGTTTCAGGTTCTCCGCCATTTCCATTAAGGCCGCTTTTGCAAATTCTTCTTCAGGCCGGGTGAACTGATCAGGATTGTTCCAGTAATCCAACAGTTCCTGGTATTCTTTTGTTTTGAGGATGGTAACCGGTCCTGCGACCGAATTGATCTTTTTCTCAGGCCAGAGAGCATAGCCTATGTTGTGCTGTTCCATGAGTCTGATCATACCGGTAAACCAGGCATTTGAGTTTTCACCTGTCTCACCAAGCCACAGAGGTACGTTATGCAGATCACGCATATCAAGCATCCATTGAATTGATCCGGTTGTGTTTTCGTTCCAGTATTTGTGAAAGCTGATCACAAGGTTGTCATCCCATGGACCGGGAAACCCGGTGTAATCATTAGCCCACCAATTGCCTTCGGTAAAGATGATGTGATTTGTATCAACTGTTCTGATGGAATCGGTAATTCGTATCATCAGTTCCCAGAGTTCCTGGTTATCATTATCCGACAGGGCAGGCCATTTGGTTTCATTGATCAGATCGTAGCCTCCTATCCATTCTTCGGAGGCGTACCTTGCAGCAAGGGTTTTCCACAGGTCGGCCGTCCTGGCTTTATTTTCCTCCGATTCCCACAACGAAGGTTCTGAAGGGTCATAATCGCATATGGCCGCATCATCTCCCTGTCCGCCCGGGGCGGCATGCAAATCAAGTATCAGGTACATTTCGTTGTCCGAACACCAGCTTAATAAACTGTCTGTTATGATAAATCCTGTATCAATGTATTCACCGACAGCTTTACTGTCAGGACTGAAAAGCTCGTAATGCATTGGCAGTCTGATAGAATTAAATCCCCATTCAGCAAGCGAATCGATGTCAATTCTTCTGACATGATTAGCACGCCAGGCACTATAGAAGGAGTCGGTGTTTACGGTACCTATAAGTTCTGATATCTTTTCCCTGATCTCATATTGCGCATTGGCAAAAAAAGAAGTCTCAAGCATATAACCTTCCTGAAGCATCCATCCGCCGAGTCCCATTCCCTTCAGAAAAATTTCTTCTTCCTGCCCGTTTACTATTTTTTTGTTTTCTGTATGCAGAAATGCCTGGGAATATACCATTCCCGATGAAAAGTAATAACAGATCAACACAATGGATATCAAATACCGTTTTTGAAGTTTGTTTTTCCGGTACATGAGCAAAAGATACGATGAACTCAGTAAATTTTCAAGATCCGTCCGTTGTTTTCATTCTCTTCTGTTTTTCTGAACCTGTAAAAAAAAGCACCTTTTTTTGAATCGGTAGTGTTTTTTTCATCCAGCCTTCTCAGTATCCTGAGCGAGAGTACTTTTTTTCTGAAGTTAGCCGGATCGATCTCTTTCTGGTAGATTGCTTCGTACAACTTCCTGAGTTGAAGAATAGTAAATTTTTCAGGAAGGAGGTCCCGGCCTATTAATTCATAGCTTGCTTTGAGTTTCATTTGGTTATGAGCATATTCAACCATTTTGTCGTGATCGAAGACCAGCCCTGGTTTGTTGTTGAAATCCCACCATTTTGCTCCGAGTTTTTCCACCAGGGCCATATTTTGTCTGTTGATCCTGATCATGGCATAAAAGGCGACGCTTATCACTCTTCCTCCACTGTCCCTGTAAGGATCGGAAAAACCATGAACCTGTTCAAGAAAAATATCTTTTAATCCTGATATTTGAAAAAGTACCCGTTTTGCCGCTTCCTCAAGGGTTTCATTTTCGTCCAGCCATCCTCCCATCAATGACCATTGGTCTTTGCCGGGGTTGTATTTTCTTGGTGCCAGTAACAGTTTTAAGGTTTCTTTTTTATACCCGAAAATGATGCAGTCAACGGCCACAAGATGCTTTGGGTAATTGTATCCGGAACTTCCCACTGATAAAACGGTCATATGCGATGTTCTCTTAATCTGCTATATATCTGAAATTTTGAACTTCAGAATAGTCAGCTGTGTATATATTTCGCCGGGCCTTAGTATGGTTGATGGAAATTCCTGATGATTCGGTGAATCGGGAAAATGTTGCGTTTCAAAGGCCAGCCCGGATCTGTAAAGGTAAGGATTGCCAGACTTGCCGAATTTGCTTCCATCCATGAAATTGCCACTGTAAAACTGCATTCCGGGTTCGGTGGTATAGACTTCGATGATCCGGCCGGTGGATTCCTCCCATAATTTAGCGGCAAACGACAGTTCTTCTTTGTTTTTTTTGTTCAAAACCCAGTTATGATCGTAGCCCAGACCATTCTTTAATTGTTTATTTACGGCATTGATATCGAGACCGATCTTTTTCCCTTCTGTAAAGTCAAAGGGACCTCCTGCTACCGGGGTAATTTCTCCTGTGGGTATCCATTCCGTATCGATGGGAGTAAACAGATCGGCATTGATCAGAAAGTAATGATCAAGAATTGAGCTGTCGCCTTCTCCTTTCAGGTTCCAGTAAGCGTGGTTGGTTAAATTGATGATAGTGGGTTTATCTGTTTCTGCTTCATAAAAAATATGCAATTCGTTATTTTCTGTTAGCTGATAGCTGACCCGGATCGTCAGATTTCCGGGATAACCTTCTTCTCCATCAGGAGAGAGATAGGAAAATATGATCGTGTTTCCCTCTTTTTCGGTATCCCAGATCTTTTTGTCCAGTCCTTCCTTACCTCCGTGAAGGGTATTCCGGCGTTCGTTTTTGCTGAGGTTATATTCTTTTCCGTCAAGTGAGAATTTAGCCTCATCGATCCGGTTTGCATAGCGGCCAACGGTACAGCCAAGATACATAGGGTCTTCCAGGTAACTTTGAATATTATCATACCCAAGTGCAATATCAGCCATGTTCCCGTTTTTGTCAGGGGTTATAACGGAAACAACCCGGGCTCCGTAATTTGTCAGATGGACCGTAACCCCGTTTTCATTCTTCAGGGTATACAGGCTGACCTGCTTTCCATTAATGATCGTATCAAAGTTTTCCGGATTTATCTCTCCTGCTGATTCTTTTTGACAGGATGTAATCATGCAGAATATACAAAACAGACAAAACAACGAAAGAGTAACTTTTTTCATGATTATTTATTTTATTAGTTCGTGTTCGATATAGTTTCCCAGACTCAGGTATTTTTTATATAAATTCCCGTATGTTTCTGCCCTGGACTTATCCGGACGGTATTCTTTCTCAAATCCGCTCCCCATGGCTTGTTTTGCACGATCGAAATCTTCATGCACTCCACCTGCTACCGAGGCTGCCATGGCCGAACCCAATGCGCATGCCTGTTCCGATCTGGCAACGAGAATGGGTTTGTTCAGTACGTCAGCCAT
>JASFVU010000123.1:0-7205 GCA_050049665.1 Bacteroidales bacterium
TTAGGACAGTCACTTAGCACCCTGTCTGGTGGTGAATCGCAACGATTAAAAATTGCAACTGAATTGAAAAAAGAAGGCAATATTTACATTATGGATGAGCCAACAACTGGACTTCATATGTCTGATATTGATAATTTTTACAAAATCATAAAAACATTGGTAAAAAACGATAATACTGTGATTATTATAGAACACAACCTCGATATTATTAAATTTGCTGACTGGATAATTGACATGGGTCCCGAAGGAGGAAAAAAGGGTGGCGAATTATTATTTCAAGGATTTCCGGAGGATATTGTAAATTATGAGCAATCTATTACAGGGAAATATTTGAAAAATGTGATGTAATCAGCCCTATTTGCATTTTAATTCAAGCCTTGTACTGAAATTAATTTTAATTCATATAAATATGAAATATTACAAGCTATCTACAGGACTATTCATCTGCTTTCTTTTGCTTGCATTACAAGTTAATATAGTTAATGCACAGTTATCCTTCATCACCAACGCGCAAAACATTAGAAGTTCTAAAAGCTGGGATATCCGTTTAGTTGATTTGAATGGTGATTCTATACCGGATGCAGTTTTTGGAACCGAAGTCTGGCTCAATGATGGAATTGGCAATTTTACAAAATCAGGAATATACGTAGGTGCTGGATTATATCCAAGTTTTGCTGATTTGAATGGCGATGGATTTGTTGATATATTGAACAACGACAGCCTTTTTATAAATGATGGTACATTTCATTTCTACTTTTCAAAGAAGTTGGTTTCAGATATACCAATGTATAAATCTGTGTTGGCAGATATTAATAATGATGGCTATATTGACATCATCAGTTGCTCCCAGAGATCAGACAGGATATTATTGAATGATGGCAAAGGCAATTTTATCAATACAAGTAAAAGCCTCGGTGGATGGGCACAAGCCACTTACGCCATTGGCGACATCAATGGGGACGGTTTTACGGACATTTATGTTGCAATTCCACATACACCGCCAAATGGTGGTCATACACCAAATTTAATTTGGCTGGGCGATGGAAAAGAAAATTTTACGCAAAAAACGCATGATATTCCCGGGGCTGAATGCAGAGATGTAATTCTTACTGATTTTAATGGCGATGGCAGCCTTGATTTATATCTTTCAGACGCTGCTTCATCGGGGATGATTTTTATTAATGATGGGAAAGGCAATTTTGCCAATAGTGGGCAGAAACTTGGCAGCCATGTTGGTGCCGTAAAAGCAGCAGATTTTGATAATGATGGCCATTTAGATTTATTTATTTGCAGTGGCGATGGAAAAGGAGTTATCGGAAATGGAGTGCCAAGCACTGTTTGGCTGGGTGATGGGCATGGACATTTTACAGATAGTAAGGTTCGATTACAGTCAGAAAATTCGAATAGTATTGCAGTTGATGTAGCCGATATTAATAAAGATGGCAAACCAGATGCTGTTGTGGTAAAAGTCAAATTAGATGCCCACAATGGATATGCTGCAATTCCTAGTCCTGTGGAAATATGGCTAAATACAAAATTTTTATGCAATTATTTAAATGAACCTAAACCAGGTAAAATTCCTGTTTTATTTGGTTCTGGCAAGGTTTCAGTTGATGGTGAAAATACACATGCACTTGCTTTTTATCCCGAAGGATCTATAATGATATTCTCACGGTATCCTGAAAAAAAATCATACATTATGAGTTATACTGATAATCAGTGGAGTAACCCGGTTGAAGCCTTTTTCAATGGTAAGGAAGCTTGTTTTTCACCTTATGGCGATAAAGTATACTATTATAAAGAACCTGGAGACATTTATTGCAATGAGAAGATAGAAAAAGGTTGGGGAAGTTCAATATTCATGGACAGTACAATTAACTCTTCGAACATGGAATATTATCCTTCGATCACTTATGACGGAACATTATTTTTTAGTAGGGGATTGGACTGGAACGACAGTAGAATTATGTTTTCCATTTTAAAGAATGGAACTTATTCCTCTCCAATTGACATAGGATTACCAGTCAACAATGGAGGGGCATTACATGCTTTTGTTGCTCCCGATAAAAGTTATATGATTTTTAACTCACCACGGAAAGGAAGCTACACAAAGCTTGATTTATGGATAACATTTCATAACGGTGATGGTTCATGGACAGACCCGCTAAACCTTGGAAAAGAAATCAATTCAAACGCTGATGCTATTTTATGCCCAACTATCACACCTGATGGGAAGTACATGTTTTTTACCAAATTAACTTTTAGCAATAATACTGGCAATGTTTATTGGGTTTCGACTGATTTTATAGACTCATTTAAACATTAATAAAATTATGACTTTTTCAAACTTAATATAAAAAAACGGTTGCCAACACGGCACATAAGTAATGGCGGGGTTTGTGGGTTGCCAAGCGCAGTACTTCTATTGTAATTTCTGCCTCGATTGATAGTGACTCGCTTCGAAAACCGCCACTACTCATATGCCCAACGGTTAGAAAAAATGCTTAAAAATCACATACCATGAAAACAATACAATTATTAATCATTTTGTCAGCAATTTGTAAATTCAGCTATTCTCAAGCGGAAAGCGGATTTGAAAGTTTAATGAAAACATATCATGAACGATTTGATAGTAACCAAATTTCAGAGGCTATTGATTTATTAGAAAAATCTTTACAAACATATCCTGATAGACATTATGAGATTAATAAAGAATTAGCAATTGCTTATGGTCATCTTGGAGAATTTCAAAAAAGCTTTGAGATATGGAACAAAGGATTTGAGAGTGGTAATTATTATTGTATTATTCCACAATGGGATATTTATAAACCTTTTAATAATATTGATGGATTTGAAGAAATTTATAAAAAAGACAGAGAAATTAGAGAGAAAGCTATTCTGAACACATCGATTAAAATTGAAATATTAAAACCTGATAATTATGATAGCATAAAGGATTATCCACTTCTAATTGTTCTTCATGGTGGTGGAAGTTCAAATGAGACAAGTATGAAGTATTGGAGATCTTCTAGTTTAACTGAGAATTATATTATAGCCTATCTTCAAAGTTACTTAACCTACGATATGAAATCATTTGGTTGGAGTTGGGATAGACCACGAACAAAAGAGGAATTGAAAAAAGCTTTTAAAGAAATTAAGAACAAATATTCGATTGATACCGCAAGAGTAGTAATTGGTGGAATGTCAGCTGGAGGTTACGTGGCTTTGCGTACCTCGATTCACGATTTGTTTTCTAATATTGGTTTTATTGCAGTATGTCCAGATTTGAGATGGGGGTATCCCGAATTAAGTGATATTCAATCAACAAAAAATAAAATTAAAGGATATATAATTAGTGGAGATAATGATATGTGTTTGGAAAGTATTGAAAATTGGACACATATATTAGATGATTCAAATTTGGATTATAGATATAATATAATAAGTGATATGGGACATGAATACCCAATTGAATTCTCAAAAGAAATCGAGATAGCATTAAAATTTATAAATGAGGAATAAAGCACTTTTTCTAACAGCCAATATAGATAAGCGTGGAGATAGTGGTTGCATTCAACAGCTCGTCTCCGTTTCACCGTTTTCCTCGGTGGATAGAATCGCACTCCGAAAACCACGCCTGCCCATATTGGCAAAACGTCAGATTGTCTAAAAACCCTATAAAGTGTTTATAAGCTTTTTTTGAATGAATAGACTTTCATATTCTTGGTTTGTAACTTGTACTCATGGAGTATATCCAAGGACAATCCCGCACACAAACCAGTCTTTTCCCCATTTCCCTTGACGATGCTATAGAACCGGAAAATGAAATCCGGATAATTGATTTGTTTGTAGATAGCCTCAAACTGGAGGAATATGGATTTAAGACTGTGTTTATAGAAAACGGCAGGCCTGCCTGTCATCCTGCAGATCTGCTCAAGCTATACATTTATGGCTACATGAACAAGGTCCGCTCCTCCCGCGACCTGGAAAAGGAATGCAAACGCAACATCGAAGTGATGTGGTTACTGAACAGCTTAAAACCTGATCACAATACCATATCCAATTTTCGGCGTGACAATCAAAAGGGCATAAAGAAAGCTTTTCGGGAAACGGTAAGGATAGCTCAACACTTTAACCTTATCGGCGGAAAACTCCTGGCAGGTGATAGTACAAAGTTCAGGGCCCGGAACAGTAAAAAGAACAATTTCAACCAAAAGAAGATCGATCGTCATCCGGAGTATATTGAACAAGCTTAAAGAATACAACGAGGCACTGGCTGAAAACGACGGAGACAAAAAAGAGCAAGCGGAAAAAGAAATCAAAAAGCACAAACACCGGAAACAACAGTATAAAAGACTTGAGCAACAGATCAAAGAGACCGGAGAAGCCCAGGTATCCACATCAGATCCGGACAGCCGGCAAATGATCATCCGTAATCACATCACTGAAGTGGCGTACAACACACAAACTACAGTAGATGCAAAACATTGCATACCCATAGATTACAAGGTCACAAATCACAAAGACAGCAAAGCCATGGGAAAAATGCTTCGTCGGGCTAAGTCTATTCTGAAAAACAATGATTTTGTTGTCCTGTATGACAAAGGCTACCATACCGGAAGCGAGTTTGATATTGCCGATGAGTCAGGCATTGAAGTGATGGTAGCTATTCCCGGTAAACCTTTATGCTCACAAGCTCCGGATCCTGCTTATAATGTGGAGAACTTTCAATATAACCATGCAGAAAATACTTACACCTGTCCCCGGGGACAGGTTTTAACCACAAACGGAACCTGGCACAAAACAAACACAGGAAGCCGCTTTCAACAATTTAAAACTACAGCCTGTAAAGGATGTCCGGCAATAAAACAATGCACTAAATTGGAAAAGAACGGAAAAATCGTTCAACGACGACTCTATGCAAATAACATTAATGCCAATCGAGAACGAATTGAAAAACACCCGGATACATACCGGAAAAGACAGGCAATTGTAGAGCATCCCTGCGGAAAGATAAAACGTCAATGGGGATTTTCGTATGTAATAACAAAAAAGTACCTGCACAGAGCCAGTGCGGATATCGGATTGATGATGGTAGCATATAATATTCGCCGTATTATCAATATCCTGGGCAAAGAAAAAGTAGTGGCCTATCTGAGAGAGGCTTTAAACTCGTTATTGCCTGTTCTGTTTGAGCCAATCCGGACATTTTTAAGGCCTTGTAATCTCCAACAATTTTTTTTACAGGCAATTTTCTTTCGACCTGAAAATCATGTATATTTAGTCTAAAATGTAAATGACAACTGAGGTTTTTAGACGAACTGACGTTGCCGGTCATTGTAAAGAACCCAAATGATAACGATAGAAGAAAATATACAGACTTGTGGACTTGTAACAGAATTGACGAACTCTCAATCTGAAAATTTTGAAATCATACAAAACCATTGGGTAACTTTTAATAAAGAGCTGAAAAAATTTAAACTAAATCAAAATGGTGGGAATTGGACAAAATATGGAATAACATTAAAGAAAGACGAAAAATATTTCTATTTAACAGCCATTCCGAAAGACAAATTATTATTTCCCACTCATTTCACAAGATTAGAAATTCCAAAAGGTGAATATGAAATATTTACCCATAAAGGAAAAATGGAAAATATAAAACAAACACTTTTCGAAATCTATAAAGTCATTTTACCAAAATCAAATCTGAAAATAGAAGACCATAAAAAGACAGGATTTTTGCATTTTGAAAAATATGATCATCGGTTTCACTGGAATAAATCAACTTCGGTGATTGACATTTATTTGCCTCTAAAAAAGAACAATTAATAATGACAAAGCAAGTATGAACAACTTTAAAAAAGAAATTTTAGACAAAATTTGTTACTCCGACCTTATTTATGAAAGGATTAATAAAAAACTGAATAAACAGTTCACGAAAGTCGAGATTGAAAATATGATTCTTGAGACTCTTAAAGAAACTAATGAATCACAATATCAAAAAACAGGAAAGAATATTTATTTAACAAATAACGAAAGGAATATTAGAATTACGGTAAATTCTAACACATACAGGATTATCACAGTAGATACTATATAGATAATAATTTAAAAAAACAACGAACCGCCAACACGCAATAAAAAAACATAGGGTGAAAACCGCTACATTTCATATGCGAGGAACATTGGCTGTAATTGCAACAAAGTACATATTAAACAAATAAATAAAAAATAAGGAGGTTTATGATGAAAAGAATCGTTTTAATGATTTCAATATTTGTAACAGGATTAACTGCATTTAGTCAGGAAGATCCTGAGATTATTTCGCTATATACGGGAAGCAAATTAGAATATGACGATGATATTGGATTTGAAACATTCTATTACTTAACCGGGGAGAAGAGCCATAAGACAATAGATGGAAACACGCGCAGACAATTTTGTTCTGCTCCTGAAGGAGTTTCTCCCTATGAAATTGTTAAGAATTACGAAAAGGCCATTTCTTCCAAAGGAGGGACTGTAATTTATTTATCCAGAGATGCATACAGATATACCGATGAGAAAACGGGGGAAAGAGTATGGTTTATGCGTGATTTGTTTACAAACGGTCGGTTAAAACCATTAGAACGGGGCTGGGCTTACGCTCAATTGCCAAACGAAGCAAATGATTATGTAGCAGGAAAGATTTCAACATCGAAACATGACATTTACATTAGCGTGGCTGCTGCTGTAGTGGATGATGCTACTTATTATACCTTGGTTACAGTATTAGCCGAGCCAATGGATCTGGGCAATGTTACCCTTAATGTGCTTAACGAGGGGATTGCTAAAAATGGAAGAGTCCCCATATACGACATCTTTTTTGACACCGGGAAATCTGAAGTGAAAGCTGAGTCATCTGCGGCTTTAAAAACAATTGCAGATTACCTTAAAGTTAATACAGGTTCTAAATTTCTTATTGTCGGACATACTGATAATACCGGTGACTTTGATGCCAATCTGATACTTTCAAACGATAGGGCAAAGGCTGTAATTCAGAAACTCATCACTGATTATGGTATAAACTCTTCGCAATTAAAACCATTTGGAGTTGGTTCAGCATCTCCTCAAATGAGTAACGAAACTGAAGATGGTAGGGCAAGAAATAGGAGAGTTGAATTGGTAGAGCTTTAGAATCAACTACCGCCAACCGTTGTGTGCCA
>JASFVU010000124.1:0-7159 GCA_050049665.1 Bacteroidales bacterium
AATTGATAAAGAATTGCTCAAAACATATGACATAGATTTCAGGAAATATTTTATCATGCATTTTTTCAATACCGGGGGATTTGAAAAGATCGGCAGTGATAATTTTACCCTGAAAACAAGAATGCGGGTAGTTGATGATTTGAATAAACCATGTCAGAAAGGGCTTATTGATATAAACTGTACAGACAATACCATAGCGATCTATTTCACTAACAAAGGTTGCGAAAGTAGTATTCACCTTTATTTATCGGGCAACTACATAAGCGGACGAAACGTAGACCTGTCGAAATTTTCCTGTGATTTTACCAAATGGCAGGATATTGTGGTACAGGTCCTTGATAATGAATTAACTGTTTTTTTTAATGGTGACAGGATCTTTGACGGCTCATTCCATCAGCCTGCAGGCGATATCATCGGTTTGCACTATTTGTTTGATTGCATAGGAGAAATAGACTATGCTGAATTGTATGATGAAGGTAATAACCTGGTATATGAAGATCAGTTTTGAAACCGGGACAATTCCCCGTATTCATATTTCCCGTTCTCAATGCTCAAACCTGCCTGATTAATCCGGTAAATGATTTATCTTTTTTAAAGATCACTCTCCCCGGCCGGAGAGAGTAATCTAAAAAAACACATAAAAATAATCCTGTTTGATCATGAAAGCACATGTTAACGTGAGTTCGAAATAAAAACTCTTAATTATCAATTATTTAATAAAGTTTTTGGTGTCCCGATGAAAATCGGGATCGTGTTTTAGTGTCTTTGTGGCATTTTCCCGGATACCTTTTATGCCACTAAGGCCCCAAAACTCTAAGCAAACACAAAGATTCTCCACATATATTATTCTATATCAATGAATTGGTTTTCATTCCTTATATCGAACTCACGTTAAATAAATGGTAATAAATGGTATTAAACCCCAGGGCAGCGCCTCCGCTGAGTAGCTTTAGCGCTCGCGGAAGCCCTGGACCCTTTTTTCCGGGGCAAGCCCCAGGGAACCGATCTCGCCTCAGGCGAGAGAGCTCCTTCTCCGAAGTAAATCTACGAAGGAGAAGCTCGGCGAAGCCAATTAAACCATACCTACTCGTCCGCCGAAGCCCAAGACCTCGGGGCGAAGGAGGATTAACCTAACAACCTGGCTGCCTGAACCATTCCGTCCTTCATCTGTTTAAAAGAATAAAAGAGCTTTTTGTATTTCTATAAATCGTCAACCTAAAAAACAACCATGAAACAAAATCAAACGTTAGAGGTCAGATCGATCGGTATACTTCTTTTAATCATAACGATAATAAGTCCTGTGCGAGCTCAGGAAGAACAATGGAACCTGGCTGTGAACGGCATCATATCCGCTTCCGGATTTGCCGAAGGGTTTCCTCCCGAAAACCTGATCAACGCCAACAGTCCTTTGTGCTGGACTGTCGAAGGGGGTGGCTTCCAGTGGCTGGAAGTACGTTTCAGACATCCCGTAACACTGACACAATTCAGGCTTACGATCGGACATGAATATACCGGGGAACCCATAGCACTCTATGGCAGGAACTCCGGTGACGAATACTTCCTGATACACTTGTTTGAAAATGAACTTCTTGCAGGCGATACAGCCATTGCATTTACGTTTACGCAAAGCATTGAAGAAATTGAATTGTTACGCCTTGAATCTCCTGAGAGTCCGCTTATCCTGTGCTGGCGTGACCTTGGACTCATCGGTTATGTACCCGGACAACCGGTTCCGCCGGATGATTTTGAACTAATCTGCCGGAACGTCCCGGATGTTATCTATTACAATGCGAACATCATCACCATGGATGAAACCCTGCCATCGGCGCAGGCCATTGCCGTCAAAGGGGATAAGATCCTCGGTGTGGGTACCGATGAAGAAATGTTTGACATAGCGGTACCTGCATGTCCTGTTTCCACGGTGGACATAAACGGACTGACCATACTGCCGGGATTTAACGACAACCACAACCACGTGTTCACCTGGCCCCAGGAGATCTGCAAACCTACAGGTGATACCAGCTACCCTGAATTGCCTGACAGGGTGCAAAACATCGCTCATTTCGGCTGGACAAGCATTTCGGATATGGGCTTTGGCCTGCCACAGGACGGCTCGCGCGAGCACCTGCACAATGCCGTGCATTTTGATCTGCACGGACAGCTTCCCTTCCGGCTGAACGGCTATTTTGGAAGCGTTCTTGACCTGGAGTCGTTTGATTACCTGGCCGATTCGGGACGTACTGCGGAAAGGCAATATACGGGCAGGGTGAAAACCCCCGGGGTAAAACTCTATATCGACCATCCGCTGGGTGTCGATGCGGGACCCTATACCCAGGAAGAAGTGAATGACCTGGTACAAAGAGCCCGGGACTATGGCTGGCAGATAGCAGCCCATGCAGTGAACACCGAAGGCATTGAAAAAATACTTACGGCTTATGAACTGGCATTGGGAACGGATGATAATGAAGCTACACGTTACCGCATCGAACATGCTGTGAAAGTATCCGATGATCAGTTTATGCGCATGCTCGACAAAAAAATCATTGCTTCGTTTCAGTTACTCGGCCCTCCCGACTGGCCCACACAACAAACCCATATCGATTACATCAGCAACACGAATCCCGAGTGGCAGATGCGCTGGCGGGAATTTGTGGATTCGGGAGTCCCTTCTGCCGGCAGCACCGATTACCCTTTTAACAATGCTCCCTGCAACTACTCTCCTTTCAGGGTGATCTATGAAGGAGTAACACGCAAGGGATACATTGAGCGCGAACATGCCGACTGGGAACTGAATCAGCGGCTTACCGTATACCAGGCCATAAAACTTCTGACTGTCGACGGAGCTTATGCTACGTTTGAGGAAGACAAGAAAGGAAGCCTGACACCGGGGAAATGGGCCGATTTTGTTGTTGTTTCCGAAGATCCCCTGAGCCTGTCCGGTCCGGAAGAACTGCTTGACATTGAAGTCCTGCTTTCAGTTGTCGGAGGCATTACCGAATATTGCGACAACTCCATTGTACCACCAATCTGTGAGTCGTATGAAACCTTTAGCATCAATTCAGCTACCATTACCGCTTCTAACTACCTGGAAGGCAATACACCCGATATGGCGTATGACGATAATAGCGATACCTACTGGGGATCAGGAGGTTACGCACCACAATGGATCCTGATCGATTTACAGGATAACTACTACATTATTCGTGTTGAACTGGTTGTAAATCAGTGGCCCGAAGGTTATACGGTTCATCAGCTTCTCGCAAAGAACGGCGAGACCTTTTCCGGATTTGAGTTGCTTAACGAATTTACGGGCAATACCACCTATGGACAGCATCTGCTGCACATACCGGCAGAAGATGAAGGTCCATACAGGTTTGTTAAAGTACTTACTACCGAAAGTCCGTCATTCGTCTCCTGGGATGAGATTTACATTGAAAAAAGCCTGACAGGTACAAGCCCGGCAAAAGCCGGTACGGAAAACAAAAACATCTCAGACATTCTGATCATGCCTTCTCCTGTAAGTCCGTCGAGTACTTTGAATTACAACCTTCATACCGATACAAGGGTCAGGGCAAGCATCCTGAGCATCGATGGCCGGATCCTGGTACCCCTTTTCGAGGCTGACCAGGAATCAGGAAAACAACGCATTTCTCTCGGAGATAAGAACATCCTGCAATTGCCGGCAGGCGTGTATTTGTTATGCCTGGAAACCGAAAAAGAAGTATCTGTACAGAAGATCAGCAAATTACAGTAATCAGAAACAATCTGTACAGTGCCGGAACAAGGAAATAAATTACCCTGGTATGCTTTGTATCATTCGATCTTCAACTCATCAACAGGCACTTGGTACCTTGAATAGTTAACGGGCAACAAGCTAAATGCTAATGACTCCTGTCAGACAGGTTAACCGGACTGGAAAAAACCGGCACCAGGCATCAGGTAACCGGCACCCTGGTCCGAATGTACTGATTTTTGGATCGTTTCGTCTGAGCCATTTTCCTGAAATTTCATATCTTGTAACCCCGGAAAAATCATGCAAACAGGTTTCGCAACGACCCGGATACAGAATTGATCGTACCATGCAACGGATAATCTCCTTATTGATCATCATACAACTATTTACCCCTGTAAGGTCACAGGATACCAAAAATAAAACCATTGACAGTCTGGAGAACGCTTTATCGAAAGCTCCTTCCGCAACAGACAGTATAGAAATATTGTGTCATCTTGCATGGAATATTGCTGCCTCCGATCCTGAAAGGACCTATCAGTACGGAACAAAAGCCCTTTCCATGACCAGAGGAGATGAAGACAGCAGGATACTTTCCGACGCCTATGATGCTGCTGCCCTGGCACATTGGGTAACGAAAGATATCGAATCCGCCGTCAGGCTGTACGAAAATTCTTTAAAAATAGGAGAAGAAAATAACCTGCCCGACCGGATCGCCTGGAGCCATTATAACCTGGCATTGATTGCAAAGAACCAGGACCTGACTGACCTGGTCTTTGAACATGCAAATAAAAGTCAGGCGGCATTCCATGATGCCGGCATGGACAACTGGATGATCAACAGTTACTGGCTGATGGTCAAAGCAGTTGACAGAGACAGGCGGGAACCGCTTTACAGGGAAATGATCTCGAAGATCGAATCGATCATCCGGACAACTGATGATCCGAACAATTTGACGTTCAGGTATCTGGACCTGGCTAAACTGTACAGTCTGCTTGAAAACCGGTCAAGATCCCTTGAATATGTATTGCAGGCTCTTGAGGTAGCTGAAAAAGAAAACAACCAGAAAGTGATTGCCTATGCCTACTCATCCATTGGAGCTTACCTGAGGGATATCCAGCACAATCACAGCGTTGCATTGCAGTATTACGAAAAGATCCTTGAAATCTACAGGGAATATAATGCTTCGTGGGGCATTGCCGGGACGCTGATCGAGATCGGGATCGTATACCAGGAAATGCAGGAGGATTCGCTGGCATTCGCATATTTTACCGAAAGCCTGGAAGTATCCGGCAGTTTTGACTATGCCAATCCTATATCCAGTGCATACAAACACATGGGAGAGATCCATTACCGGAACAAGCATTTTGAAAAAGCATTGTCACTGTTTTTAAAGAGCTACAATATTTCGTGTAAGGACTGTGACCCCATATTCCCTCACGATGTTCTGATTCATCTCGGCAACACCTGTTCACAACTGGGAGATGACCGTGCAACATACAATTATTATCTGAAGAGTCTGCATCTGGCCGATTCGCTTGATGACAGACAGCATAAGTCTGTTTCGCTTGTCAGTTTAGGCGACTGGCAACTGGAACATAATAATATGAACGCAGCTGTAAACAACTACCTTCCGGCACTTGAAAATGCTTCCATGACCAATGATCTGCAACTTCAGATCAGGATTGCCGATAAACTGGGGGATCTGTATTCGCAGCAAGGCAATTATCAAAATGCCTATTCTTACCAGAAGTTTTCCGATCTGCTGGAAGACAGTCTGCTTGTAATGAATGAAACAGAAAATCTGGCACGGTTTGAAACATTTTTTGAATTTGAAAATCTGAGAAGGCAGCGGGAGGTAGAGAATGCCAAAGCCGAAGCAGAGATCGGGAAACAGGTCCTCACACGAAATCTGTTCCTTACGGGGTTTATTCTGATGAGCATCCTGGGAGTTTTCCTTTTCCTGAGTTTCCGGAGAAAGAAGAAGGACAACATGTTACTGGCGAGCCAGAAAAAACAAATTGAAACCATGTCGGAAAAGATCCATAAAGCCGATAAGATGAAACTCCGGTTCTTTACGAATATATCCCATGAATTCCGCACTCCGCTTACCCTGATAGCCGGTCTTACGGAAGAACTGCCAAAAACCGGTATCCATGAAGACCCCTGGAAAAGTAAACTCAGGATCATTCAAAGGAATGTTTCGAAATTACTGCACCTGGTAAACCAGATCCTCGATATCAGAAAACTGGATGACGGAGATGCTGTGGCAGAACCTGTAAACGGCGACCTGGTCAAATTTGTAAGCGGCATTGTTGCAGAATTTGAAGATCATGCCGGCCGGAAACATGTCCGGTTGAAATTTGTATCCGAAAAGGATTCCCTGATGCTCGAATGTGATTATAACAAGCTCGACAAGATATTGAATAACCTGATCTCGAATGCTATCAAATTTTGCAGTGAAAATGACCTGGTCCGGGTTACTTTGTACACTGAAAACGATCCCCGGCCGACTTTTACAATCGAAGTCGAAGATTCGGGTAAAGGCATACCTTCCAACCAATTAGACAATATCTTCCAGCCTTTCTACCAGGTAACCGATCTGGAAGGCGGGAGCGGTATAGGGCTGGCACTGGTAAAAGAACTTGTCAGCGTATTAGACGGTAAGATCGATATCGAGAGTCACCTTGGCAAGGGTACAAGGGTTACGGTTAAAGTACCATTTGATCAGGATCAGGAACCTGAGAGAGAAACAACGTCCCGGTCATTGCAGGCTATACCTGAGGGGACACCGCAATCCCCGGCAAATGATATTACCGGTAAAGAAAAGCCTGCTGAGATATCTGCTGCCGGAACAGGCGATGAACCGGAAGATGAATACGAAAGATCCCTGTTGATCGTTGAAGACAACAGAGACCTCCTTGAATTCGTTGCAGATATCCTGGGCCGGGAATACAAGGTGTTAAAAGCTGCTGACGGGAGGCAGGGCCTGGAAATGGCCGTTAAACACATACCGGACATTATAGTCAGTGATATCATGATGCCCGGAATGGATGGAATCGATCTGTGTGAAAAGTTAAAAGCTGATCCCTGTACTTCACATATCCCGATCCTTCTTCTCACTGCCAGAAGTGACCAGGATAGTATGCTCCAAAGTTTTAAAACAGGAGCTGACGAGTATATCGTTAAGCCTTTCAGCGCTCCGATATTGAGATCACGCATCCGGAACCTTGTCGATCAGCGGCAAAAACTGATCGAAAAGTTTTCACAGCAGTTCCAGGTGGAACCTACCCGGGTGATACTTCCCGATGCTGACAAGTGTTTTCTTGAAAAGGCTATCGGCATAGTCGAAAAGCATATCAGCAACCCGGAACTGGATATCGATATCCTGGCATCTGAAATGAATGTAAGCCGCACTCAACTCTACCG
>JASFVU010000126.1:0-7072 GCA_050049665.1 Bacteroidales bacterium
GGTCGAACCCGTGGGTTACCAGGCCCGTCCACCCGGTAAATTTGTTGAATATGAGTGTTTTCAGCATGATTACGGAGAATATAATAGCCCCTGTTTCAATGAGTATCCCCCTGATAATCGCACCGGAATTTACCCACATATCACTTGCCAGCATTCCTTCGCAGGCTGCCAGCAATTGCTGTTTCAGTTCCGGAGACGCCGCAGAATGGTATTTGTCACTGACAATGAGGATGGAAACGATATTTACTCCGGCAATGAAGATCGTTATACCCGCAAGTATGCAGAACAGTGCTATTTTCGAGATCAGTTCATGATTTTTTTTCAGGGACTGGTAAAGGCTGAAGAAAAGAAGATAATAGAACGGGATGATGATCACGGAAACAATGTCAAGCCTTAAAAGAGCTATAAAGCGGTTTTCCTTCAACATGGAAAAACACTCACCGGCTGTTTGCGGATAGCCTTCTTTTATCGTGATAAAGATCAGGATGGAAGCAAGGGAATAAGCGAGGAAAAGAAATGCCGTTAATCCGCCTGCCTTGTATAAATACAAACTTGGTTTGTCTGTCGCGTACCTGGCTGAATTCATTTTATGTTATTTTTTGGTCATTGAATGATCTTCTGAACAGTATACCTGTTAATGTACCATTTATTATTAATACCAGCCAGTCAACTGAGATAATGATAACCTCAAAACGATCTTCTCTCCCGATTCCGTATTTAGCGGAAACCACCACAAAAGAAAGGAAAGTTACAATAAATGCCATGATGAAGATCCATCTGATAGCGGCTTGCAGGCGGTTCGCCGAATGAAACACCGGGGCAATAAACAGAAATGACAGGCTCATTAGCAGGTAACCCAGTTCTTCCAAAGCAAGAAATACACCGTGGGAATTATACTGTATCAGCAAAGGGATACCCTCAGTTTCTCCGTTCTCTAAGCTGGCAGGGATCACAAGCGATTGAATGAAATAATCACTGACCAGGATCATGGTTGAGATGATAGCAAAAGACAATGCGATCTGACTGTATATTTTCTTTTCATCCGAGGCAAAAAAATGCAGGGATACCATAAAAACTAAATAAGCAAGTACCAGAAAGACAGCAAGATACATCCAAAGGAAGTCTTTCGGGAACTGTTTTAATGTATCCAGGTAAGGGTAGTCGGTACATCCTTCCGGACAAAACGCACCGGATATTGGCACGGCAGTGATCGCAAAGCCGAACGTAATAATGGTGATTACTGTCAGAAATACCGAGGAATAATACCCGGTCTTGTACTCAGTATTCCCGGAATTGTTCTTTGTATTCATTTTGATCGGATTTAGCTCTCTGGCAAAAGTATCAGGAATGTTTCGTCCCGGATTTAATTGCCAGAAAAATAATAAATATTCGAAAGTTATATTTTTTTCGGAATATTCATGGAAACATTGCCTTTTTCAGGCACAGGCAGCCTTCATTTGTTCCACCCATTCCTTATCCAGCTTTATTAACCTGTTCTTTTTCAGATTTTCTTTCAGGACCCAGAGAATATCTTTATCCCTGTGTTTTACCAGTTGTTCAAATAGTTCCCTGCCTTTTTCAGGCCAGGCGGCAATGGCAACACTTAATCCGTATCCCAATCCTTTTTTCAGGACCCTGAAGGATTCATCCTTTCTTTCATTGACATTTCGGATATCAACAGTGATCTCAAATAACAGATCAAGGACCTCTCCGGCATTTTCTTTGGTCCTCAGTAAGGCGGGTTCGCATAATCCTGCAACAATGGCCCTTCTGACAAACAAATTATCGTTTTTCCATTTTTTCATTTCTGTTATCAGCCTGTTAAAATCCTTTTTCCCGATGATCTGCAAGGCAAATGCCACACCTTCCCTGACTCTCCATCTGCTGTCGGATGAATATTTTTTCAGCAGACCAAAGTAAGTATCATTCCCGTTTGCAATGATCTTTCCGATCCCTGTTATACCGCAGCAGGCAACGAACTCTCCGGGAGTATTTGTCGGAAAAGTTATCTCATCATAAGTCAGGCACTCGTTAAAGAACGATTCATCGCCAAGCTGAACGATCGCTTCCAGTAATTCGAGATTTCCCCTTTTCCCGGGTAAATTGGAATTTTCTTTCAGATAAGAGATCCGGTCCTGAATATCTGCTAATATGGTTTTGTATTGTTCGGTTTTATTCATTGTATGCTGTTGTTTTTACAAACCCTGGTGTTGTTTTCGTAACAGTTTCCGGTTGATCGATCCGGTCCGAGATCCATTTTACAATGGTCCTGATCTTGTTCATGCTCCTGCTTGCTATATCGGTATCAGGATTAATGTGCAACTCCAGTAATTGTCTGGAAATATGAGGATCTGTCCACATGAACGAATTCCCTTTTTGATACAATTGCGGTTTCTTTGTAATTTCCTTAAGCGATTCAATGTTCATTGAGATGAATAATTTGCATGTTATCAGCAGAAGTTATTTATGTTGACCCGAATCTGTCCGGGGATTAATGATTGATCATATATTTTGTTAAAAGTCCGATAATAATTGCCGCAGTAAAGCTTATTAAAGTGCCTATTAATACATATTCTGTTTTTTTTCTGGCATCTTCGTCGTTGTCCCTGCTTACCCTTAAGATTGATTTGCCGGCGATTAAAAAACCGATGGCCGCATACTGGCCTGATAAAATAAAAATGAATACCAGAATTCTTTCTGAAATGCCGATGTAGGTTCCGGCATTTCTCAGGCTGTCCGCAGTTGAGATCTCTTTTCTGAAAGGTTCCGTAATTTTTCCGATTGCCATTCCTGCCGGCCAGATGATAAGAATAATTGCAGTGAGAATTGTTAAACTTTTTTCATCGGTAAAAATATTCAGAACAAAGGGAAGCACCTGACTGAAATTATCGGTCACATACAGCCATGCTAAAATAATTGTTACCAGATGAAGCAACTGATCCGTGAAAAAATAACCGGTTCCGGATTGTTTATCTGTTTTGTCTTTTATGTTCTTATTGATCGCATCTAACTGTTGTTCCTTGTTGACTTTCCACAGATCGATTAATCCATGGGTAATCAAAATAAACAAAGGGACGATCCAATTTGTCCACTGCATCAGGATCAAATAGGTTAGTACTCCCGACAGGAGTACATGCAGCCAGAAATACCCTGATCTTAAACCTTTTTCTTTCTTTTTTTCTACCCATTTGTTTGATTGTATGACAAAATCAGTCAAGATATGTGCTAACAAAAGTTGGGTGAGAATTAACGTATGACTCATCCGGTTATTTCCTTTTTCATTAATTCTTCAAAACGTTTCAAAAGTGGTTCAATACCGTTCCAGCCGGCTGTTTTTTTCCTTTGATTGATGGCTGATTGTGACTTCTTTAGTTTTTCACTGATTTCCCTTTCATTGAACCCCAAAAGCGTCCAGTATATTACTTCGGCAGAATAAATGGTCCAGCCTGACAGGATTATCTCCAATAATTGAAATTCGGTTTCAAATTCGGAATTCAGGGTGGTACTATTTGTTTTTATTGCCAGGGTACGCTTTTGTTTTTTCATTGAATCAAGGGTCCTGCCTGAAAACGTATAGGCTTCACCTGTTGATTCATTCACATGTTTCCTTTTGCCGGAGATCTCTCCTATACCAATTGCTATCCTGACATCAATATCAGGTTTTGTTTTGTTTCCTTTGTTTAAGGCAGTTTTATTGATCGCCGATTTTAAAAGCAAGGCTGTTTTTAGTGCTTTTTCCGGTTTGTCCAGTTCCATCTGAATTGTATCACCTCTGGTAATCAAAAAATTACTGTCTGCATTGGTTCTTATATCTCTGCTGTCCCCGAATGTTTCATGGATAGTATTTATTACCCTGTCTTCTCCTTCGGTGGAAAGCCCTGAATAATCAACGATGTCTGCTGTTATGACCGCATTCATATTGGTTGTTATTTTCTGATTTTAGTATGGTCAGGTTTTGTTCATAAATAAGGCTTTAGCCTTATAATCACATTATATAAGGCTATAGGCTTATTGTTTTAGTCTTTTTTACACTCATTAACTTCGTTTTCTGATAGCAAATATAAGGTAATAACCTTATTAAACCATATTATCAGTTTATTACCTTATAAAAATGTCCTGAGTCGTATTACCAACGCAACGCAAGTTCAACCAAATAATAGGCTTAATAACTTGAAATTTAATAGATTAGTATATGATATTTTGGTGTTTTGGTACCTTCACAGCATGAAAAATAATATAACATAAGCTACAAACCTGCCTGTCGCAAGTGTGGATCACACAAAACTTTTTAATGAAGGCCCCAATTCATTTTTTAATGAATTCCTCGTAAAAATGCCGGTGATCTTTGTTTTCAATTATAACAATGTAGTACCCTTTATCAAGCTGCTGAACATCAACAGCATCATTAGCCGCAGTCTGTCCCGATAAAATAAGTTTACCCTGCAGGTCGATGATCTTGTAACCATACCGGTGGTTTTCCGAAAGATCTGTTTCCCTGATACGGATATAACCGGAAGAGGGGTTTGGATAAATGATAAAGTTCTTATTGCCAATGGTATTGTCTTGCAATGCAACATTTACATCTTCCCGGATCAGCGTTTTACTGGCATGAATCCGTTTGGTAAAACTACCATAGGTAATATCAAAACCTGCTGCAAAAGAGATCACATAGGAAAGATCACTCACCGAAAAATCCCGGGACAATTCAAACTGATCACCGGCAAAACTCATTGCTTCGGACAACGTATCGCCATAATCCCATCCCTGATGCGGATAAAATACATATTCCAGCTTTCCGCTATTTGAAAAAACAGGATTGTTCGTAACATTAAATGTTACGGACATATTTCCTGCTCCTGAGAATGTTCCGGGGTCAGTAGTGATCTCAATGGATGGGAGAGTAACCGGTTCATTTGTTACCAGGCAGTTGATGTCTTCTTCTTTTACCAAAGTGGTAGCGGCATCGTAAAATTCGAAATGAAGCACATAGTCCTGACAACCGGTTACGGGAAGAATAATGGTATCGGCCAGGTAATTATTTTGAATTCCGTTTTTATAAACAATATTTTCCCCATGAAACACCTTCACACTGTCGGCAATATCTTCCGAAAATACTTCCACAAATACCTTATCCGAATAAATTGTTGAGTTTCTTGGCGAGGCAATGATCGCATACTGGTACTCTTTCACGGCCTCCCAGGCCGGGCGCTCTTCACCGTATTTATCCGAAAGTCCTGTATAATTCACCAGGCCAAACCATTCTTCCGGACTATTGTCATGAATTGTCGGATCGCCGTTCTTCCACCATCCGTCGGAATAGATGAAAATGTTGCTGCCGCTTGCCCCTCCGTCCAACAGGGAAGAATACATATACAGGATCGCATCTTCCTGTTCCTGCAACGAATTCCCGCCATATCCCCAATTTCCGGGACCCGCAGGAGAAACAGGAAGGCCATATTCAGTGATGATCAGTGGGATACCGTCGCGGGTCAGTCCCCTGAGAAATTCAATATAGGCTGCATATCCGTGTGAATGATTAACGGTTGAGGGGTTATACGGATATACATTGTATGCTGAAATATCAAACAGGTCAGGATCAATATAGCTCCCCACACAGGTATTGGAAATGCTGACGGGCCGTCCCGGGTGTCCGGCATGTATTATTTCAGCCAATGAATGCCACAGGTATTGCGTTTCCGCATAGCCTGAAGTAAATATTTCTTCGGGAAGGGGTTCATTTTGAATTAAATAACCGATTATATTATCGTAGTTTTTTGAGTAGGACAGGACATAACTTACATTGCTTTTGGCTAATTCGATAAAATCAGGATCGCTGAAATCACTGCCGTTCCCGATCCAGATGCCCATCAGGATTTTGATGTCAAAGTCCTTCAGGACTTCCAGTTCTTCTTCCGTAGTCATTCCCCAGGTACGGATCGTATTGAAGCCCGCCGAAAGGATCCGGTTCATATCAAATTCGATCAGTTCCCGGTCCAGACTTCTGTCCCATGGATTTTGGCCTGGGATGGCACCTGTTTCATAATTTATTCCTTTTAAGAAGGTCTTTTGGCCATCGATGTAAAAGAAGTTGTCTCTTAATTCTATCGACCCGGTTTGTCCTGAAACCGAAAGAACCACTAAAAAAATAAGGCACACAATAAAAGGAGCTTTTTTCATAACGGATCGGGTTTTGGCCTGATATCCTTGCCTGTAATTTCAAACTAATTTAGTACATCCGGATGAAGTATTTATCCGTCAATCAAAATTACGAATGAAGCTACCTGCCGGAACCCGCCCGAACAGTTGAAATTTCACTGTCAGGCGGGTATTCTGCTTATTTTTAAATACCATTGTTAATGGTAACCATCGGTCAATCTTATTTGGTCATCTTTTTTGAAAGAATGATCGTCGGGTCTCCCGATGCATTTTCACTTGCTGCATCTCCGTATACGTATATTATATCTGTCCCCAATGCACATAAACTGACAGGATCCATGCCCAGCGTAAAATCTCCTGAAACCGTCTTCCATTCGGTTCCGTTATAAACATTGATGAACGGATAGAAGGAATCGGCCGATTCAAAATTCATGCTCGAAACAATGAGGTTGTCTTCGGAATCTATAGCAATGCTCAACGGGAACTGAAACCAATCTTCGGTTGCGTTTGAAATAATCTCCTCTGCTGCTGTTGAAGATGTGATCTTATAAACTCCGCCACGGTATGTGGAATTATTACTTCCTGAAATAAAATACAGATCAGAACTGCTTTTGGCGATGTCAATGTCGGCAATATTGTCTTTTGTCCAGGACAGATCCGTTGACCATGACATGCCGTCTAAGTGTTTAATGTGTAAGGTATTGTCAATTAAATAATGCAGGTATAACTGACCTCCGATTTTCTCCAGGGTCACATCGTGAATATTACCCGATGCGATGATCCCGTTGGCATCGCCGCCAACGGTGTCCCATGCACTGCCATTGTATTTTAAAACCTGTAATTCATAGTCCGGATATTGGGTAATTGCCAGATACAGATCATCGTTGTCAGCTTCAACGGATACCTGAGATGGTGC
>JASFVU010000127.1:0-7071 GCA_050049665.1 Bacteroidales bacterium
AACACACCTGTCGATCTTTGTGTTTTGCTGTTCGCAAAGCTTGTCGTATAATTTCTGAGGGTCTTTCCGGACCAGGTCCGGCACTTTGTGTATTCCCAGGTTTCTCAGGTCGAGGGCAATGCTTTTGCCAACGCCGGGAATGGCTTCAAGGTGATCGTTGTCCTGACTTTTCTTCTCAAACATGGTATGTAAGGTTTTGTTTTTTTATACCGGGAGGCAAACGCAGTTCATCCTGAAATGTACAGAGACCCGGAAGATAATTCCTTACCTGTCCGGAATAGCTGACTTTGTTTCTGTTCGTTTTGCGAGCATATCAAACAGTACAAGGAACATACCGGCCATAATGAACACGTCGGCTGCGTTAAAAATGCCGGTTCTGAAGAGACCGAAGTCCATGTACATAAAGTCCGTTACGGAACCGAAGACCGCCCTGTCGTATACATTCCCGATACCACCGCCGATGATCAGACAAAGTCCTGTGATCATCCGGCCGGAGAGTTCGCTTTTTGTCAGCAGATAGTACATGGCAAAGCCCAGGACAATAAGAGGAAAGATGATCAGGAGCACCCTGTTCACCCCTTTTGGCAATGTATTTCCGAGGCTCAGAAAAGCCCCTGTATTCTCTACCCTGACAAGGGTGATGAAATTATCTATCACAACTACCCGTTCGTGGTAATTCAGGTTCCGGCGGACAATCGTTTTGGAGATCCGGTCGCAGCCAACGGCAGAAACCAGGATCAGTACGATCGCCAGTATGCGGAAGATCTTTTTAGCTTTTACATTGTGTTTGAACATGGTCATGGCTTCAGCTCTGTTTGCTATGCTTTTTTCAGTCATGCAAATTACGTCACAAAATGTAATATATGCAAATCAGCCGGAGGGAAGGAGGACTGTCACTCACCTGACTTCACAAAACAGTTTCCCCGATACGGCCCGGGCGGGTGATAATGCTGCAGAGTAGAAATTTTGTTTACTCTATGAGTATTTTCTTTTGGAAGATCGTATTGTTTTTCAGTACCCGGATCATATAAATCCCTTTTTTCAGCGATGATGTGTTTACCGGATCATCCGGTAAGACTTTTCCTTTTAGCAGGATTTTCCCGTCCATGCTTACTATCGTATAGGGTAACTCTATTTTCTCATAAACGCCGGTAATAATTCTGATATGATCCTTCGCGGGATTCGGGTAGATGTTGATGGTTATTTCCTCTGGTTGTTGAATACTGTTCGGATTCCCTGCTGTCAGTCTGAACACATCAAAAGCTGTTGCGCCTGCCGTGTCGGTTACCAGGACTTTGATATTTATTGAAGCGGCTTCTTCCGGTGTGCCTGTGAAAGTCCTTGCAATGGAATCGAAAGTCAGCCACAAGGGCAATTCAGCATCATTTTCCGGTTTTGCCATGAAAGACAGCGTTTCGATCCCGTCATCATCTTCAAATGTTGTATCCGGTATCGTGTAGTTGTAGGGTTCATTTAGCAGGATGCTCTGGTCAGGAATATTGTTTAACACATACGGATCGAAATTGGTCAGTTTCAGGCTGTCGATAAATCCCGCACTTACCCAGTAGATATCGCCGCTTCCGGAAATACCGTAAGCACTTGGCCTGCTGAAAAAATAATATTGCCCGTCGTAACTGACGAACGAGCCATATTCTATTCCCGGTGTATTGATGGCTGTACCAAGGCTCTTGGGATTTGTCCAGGAGCCATCTTCTTTCCGGTAGCTGATGAACTGATCGGCGTTATCTCCGGAAGTGAAGATCAGGTATGATTCGTCCGGAGCAATATAGGGATCGAATGCACCGTCCTGCACGGAATTGATTATTGCCGGAAGCTTTTCGACCCGTGAATAGTCCCCGTTTTCCGGTACTGCACAATACAAATAATATTTACCGCTTCTGTTTGAACAAAAATAGAGCTTGTTCTCATAGGTGAAACCCGGGTGCCATTCCTCCGAACCGGAGTTAGCGGAACCGCTGAGCCTGACAGGTGAAGACCATTCTCCTCCGGAATAATCAGATACATAAATATCAGTATACCAGTGCTCCGTGGCATTCGGCTGAGGTGCGGTAAAGACCAGTTTGTTTCCGCCGGGGGTTATCATGGGTTCCCGTTCAAAGGTGATGCCGTCGAATGTAATGAGTGCCGGTTCGGTCCAGTGTCCGCCTTCGGCTTTTGTACGCAATAACTTCAGGGAACCTGCTGAAACAATTCCCAGAATACACTCCTGTCCGTCAGGGGAGAAAGTGATTTTCAGTTCTTTTCTGCCGCTCAGGGAAATCAGGTCCGGTGCGAATATGACAGGTTCGGAACCGGGAGCTTCCTGGCCAAAATAGGGTCCGTCGGGGAGTTGGGCAAAGCAGGGAAGATAGATGACTGTTAAAAACAGGATAAGGAAAGATAAGTTCTTCATGGTTATGTTCTCCTTCTTATTTTATGTGAACCGGCAGATCGGTATTCCGGTGCCGGAATTTGTTTATTTGTTCAAATTTGATCGTAAATAAGAAGAAAATCGACCGGAAAGTCCTTTTAGGACGATTTTTTTTTCGCATTTGAATAGTCACTCGGACTCATGCCAAAGTACTTTTTAAAGGCCAGATTAAAGGTCGACTTGGAATTAAATCCTGCTTCGTAAGCAATTTCAAGAAAGGTTCTTTTCTTGTCGTGATCGGCCGAAATGAGGAAGGCTGCTTTTTCTGCCCGGTATTTATTAATGAGTTCCCTGAAAGTTAACTGATATTCCCTGTTAATAAAATCAGACAGGTAAGAATAGGGAATTCCTGTTGCTTCCGATAGTTTGCTTAATGTGATCTCAGGGTCTTTGTAGATCTCGGATCCGGTAAACTCCCTGTTGAGAATTTCCCTGTACTCCGATGCTTTCTCACTATCGGCAATGTAAGCCGGAGCGGATCTTCTGTTTTTATGATTCGGACTGATCAGATTGAGGAACATGGAAGCATTGATAATCACAAAGGCAGTAGAGAAATAGATGCTGTACATATAGGGACAAAATCCGTACCTGTTCCAGACATCCAGTATCAGGAAAACATGCAGTTTTGCGATCCAGATAAAGGTAAATGCCAGGATAAAAAAGGCTACATGCCCGAAAATATAATCTCTTTTCAACAACGAAATGAATTTTTTCAACCCGATGCGATCTTTTATTTCTTTCAGGGTAAGTATCAGATAGATTAGCAGACTGGCAAGCATGATCACATTTCCTGATTTTCTGATGTTCGAATGCCATAAGATCTGGTCATGAAAAACGTAGGTCCTGATCAGGACATAGATCAGGATCAGCAGAAAAGGAATGAAATGCAAAAGATCTGTTTGTCTGAACTTCCGGTTTCTTGCGATGTAGGCTCTTGTATAGAACAATATGAGCGGGCCTGTCAGCAGGGAGAACAGGGAAACGATCAGAAAGATCATGATCAGTCCGGGCTTCAGGCCATAGGTCAGCATGAAAGAGTCGAGTATCAGCAGTCCGAATATACCGGTTATGGCGCCAAGGATCTTATTAGCAGTACGGTTCCCTTTTTTATGGATAAGATTGAAAAAAGCCAGGAACATCGCATTGAAAAAAGCCACGATGCCGATTACCTGGTAAGCTGAAAATTCAAAAGTCATTTAAAGTTATATATCAACGTAATACAAACAGCACAACTGCAGCAGACATTTAAAAGTCTTTCGAACTGCTTCGGGCGTATGTTATGCAAATTACGTGTAAAATACGGACTATACAAATCGGCAAAAGAGGCTGTCTTAAAAGTTTAGAAGTTTTAACCGCAGAGTTCACAAAGTTAATGCAAAGTTCGCAATTAAATTACTTTTAAGACAGCCCCGTTCATTGTATACATATATTTCCTGTGGCAGGTACTTATTGTTTGTCCACGTAATCAAGCGGATCAACATTTTTGCCATTGAGACGCACCTCAAAATGCAGGTGGGGTCCTGTTGAATACCCGGTATTGCCCACATGTCCGATGGTTTGTCCTTTCGTTACCTGCTGACCGAACTCAACAGTAAAATCTTTCAAATGGGCATACCACGATTCAAATCCATCGCCATGGTCGATCACAACAAGGTTTCCCCAGCCTTTTTCAGTGGATATCTTTATCACCCTACCACCTGCAGAAGCCAGCACGTCAACCCCTTCTCCGGCTTTTATATCAATGCCTTTGTGGATCGTCTCCACCCTGGTGAAGGGATGTACGAATTTTTTCCCAAAGTCCATGGATATTCCGGAGTATTCGGCTTTATCAACAGGGAACAACTCCGGGGGTTCTCCGGAAGGGTTGTTGAATGACATGGCTAAAAAAGCCATTACCGGGATCAGTAAAAGATACCTGATCAATTGTGTTTTTGAAGAATTATTTTTCGTTATCATGTTAATTCGATTTTTAATTGTTAAACCATGAAAGTCATTGTACAGACTATCCGGCCTGTAAACGGAACCTAGCCCGGCCAGCAGCAGGCTCAGGTATTCCGGTTTACGGACATTGTTTTTCAGGAGGATGGAATCCACCTGGAACTCATGTACGGCCCTGATTGATCTGCGAAAGAAATAAACAAAAGGGTTGAACCACAGCAGGGCGACAAATACCCCGGTTGCTATCAGATCGATCGTATGCCCCAGCCTGACATGCAGTTTCTCATGCTCAATCACCATACCGGTACACTGATCCGGATCATTTTCAGGGACAAAGATCCAACGAAAACAGGAGAATACCCGGGGGACATTTGCAGACACGATAAAGTGTCCGTCGTCATGGCGGATGTTTGAGCACTTCATCGTATTCCACAACCTGAAAGCAGAAAGAACAAGCCGGAATATGCCGGTCAGCAGTCCGGTCAGATACAGAATTAACAGTGCCTTCAGGACAGCCGTACCCGGTGACAGGCTCTGCCCGGGAATAGCAGTCCGTGGGTTGATCGTAACCAGCTCATCAAAGCCCGGAATGATCACATCACGTCCGGAGGATGCATCCAAACCTAAACTCAGGACCGGGACGATCAATGACAGGGGCAACGCCAGCAAAAGGAATGCACGGTTTATTCCATGGAATGTCAGTCTCCTGAACAAGACATAATAGGTTATCCAGAATGCGGCAAACACAATGCTTACCTTTGCCAGGTAGATCATCCAGTCATTCATTCCTGTCTTTTAATTCTTTGATCTTGTTTTCGACCATGTTTTTAATTTTTTCCAGTTCCGAAAGATTGATGTCTTTGTCATCTGTAAAGAACGATGCGAAACTGCTGACCGATCCGCTGAAATAGTCCTTCACAACACCTTTGAAATGAAACCGGAAATAATCCTCTTTGGAAATCAGAGGATAGTACTCATGGATCTTGCCATAACTGTTGTAGCCGATGAACTTTTTCTTTACCAGAACCCGTATCACTGTTGAAATTGTCGTGTATGCGGGTCTGGGTTCCGGAAATTGTTCAACGATGTCCTTCAGAAAGGCTTTCCTGAGCTTCCAGATAGATTGCATGACCTGTTCTTCCGCTTTTGTTAATTCTTTCATGCAACAAATATAACTATTTTATTAATTATATAACTATAAAAATAGTAATAGAATTATTTTTCTAGTCATATTCTTTTGGAAGAACTGGTATGACTGTTGTTTTATGACTTCCTGTTTTAATTCGATGTTCCGGCGAATTCCGTAAGGCTTTTTATTTTAAAATACATGACTCATGATCACCGATAGTCAGCGTTTGATCAATCTGGTACTGGTTTCCTGATCATTCGCAGATATCCGGATATGATACACTCCAGCCGGAAAGCCGGAAAGATCGATTGTCGTTTTTTTCTCTTTTGTTTCTGTGGAATAAAGCACCAGACCGATTATATTCAGGACTTCTATTTTACAGGTACCCGTAGTCCGGTAATATTCGATGGTTACTGTTTCAGCAGCAGGGTTAGGATATATTGCAGGTTTTTCTGCATTGGTTGTTACCATACCGGATACATATTCATTTACTTCCACAATGAAACTGCATGAGTCTGCATTTCCGAACCGGTCTGTGATGGTCCATTGTATCCGGTTGGAACCTGTCGGCAGGAATAAACCGGCAAGTGAATTGGAGCCATTCAGATTATTTGTGAGTGTAAAGTAACAATTGTCTTCTGCCAGAGCAGGTGCAAATTCCTCTCCGGAGACCAGGTATGTATTGGAAACACCGGCATCCCTTACCTGATCGGAAAGACATTCAATGACCGGGCGGATGGTATCCACCATGGTAACTGTTGCCTGGCAGGAATCCATATTCCCCGAAACATCTTTTGCATAGATGGAAACTGTTCTTGGATACAAACTATAACCATCGCAGGTTAAATTGCCGTTTACCACATAAAGGGTATCAACCCCGCAATAGTCGTATATTCCTGAAAAGATATGGCTTGTATCGATGGTATAGGATCCGTCGGCATCGAAGTATATTGTAGTATCATTGCAATACAGGGTCGGGCCGGTATCATCAGCGGCTGTTGCGACACTGACTTCAGGGCTGTAAGAGATTCCTGCAAAGTTAGTAGCATAAGCCCTCAGATAATAGGTGGTACTCGGCAGGATGTCCGGAAGTGTTGAAGTAAAATCTCCGGGCGCGGATGCACTTCCTTCGTTGGTATGACTGTCAGTTGTGTCGGGAGTTCCTGTCGTATTCCAGCACACACCGTAAGCAGTGGGATTAGGAGAGCCAGGATCAGTGATGGTTCCGTGTACCGTAGCTCCTCTGCAATCCGCATCGGTTACCGAATTGATGGTCAGTGATGACAGTTCGGGCGTCCACGTACCTCTTATCCAAATGGAACCGTATTCAAAATATTCAGCCACACTTGCTTCCCAGTAAGGGGCATCCTGAGATACGGTGCCTCCTCCGCCCCAGAAGCTCCCTGACCAGCAGCTTCCATACCACCAGGCAGCGCAATTGTAATTCGTTGCACAATTACCAGAACCTGATCCGTCATGGTCGGCATCGCATGTTGATAATGGTCTGCCACTGTGATAAGTATACATACCCGGACTGGCAGTTCCTTCGGTATGGATGGTAACTGATTCATTT
>JASFVU010000171.1:0-6343 GCA_050049665.1 Bacteroidales bacterium
TTTGTTCCGGCCACATACGTTGCTGCACGTGTTGAATTGTACTTATCCATTCCGATGACGGCATACCATAACATATCAATGGTAATATTTTTGTAGGAGAACGAATTGTACCAGTTCCAGGTCAATTTTGGCATTGAGTTGCCGATAACGACCATATCATCTTCGTCAAGCGTTGTATTGGAGGTATCGGCGTTCAGGTATTTGAGACCTCCGTTATTGACATACTGTATTCCTGAATTTTCCTCATCAGCAGGAGTCCACTTTCCAAGGTACCGGTAACCGTAGATATCTCCCAGACCCTGATTCTCATTGATTATAAAGGAGGGTAGCAGTATATCTTCGGTATTCATTACCTTAATGGCAGAATCCATAGACAGTTTTTTTACGGATTGGGAATAAGTGGTAAAATTAAATTTCGAATACCATACTATATTTTTTTTCAGTACGGGGACCAGTTCAATTGTGACTTCTTTACCCCTGGTTGCAATTTCCCCGACATTGTAAAACATTCTGCCTCCTCCGTAATATCCAGGGATATCCCGAAGCATGATCAGGTTACGGTTCAGTTTGTGATACACATCAAAACTTGCTTTAATCCTGCTGTTACGAAACAGGTCTATATTGACACCATAGTTATACTCCTCAACGATTTCCTGTTTCAGATCATGGTTTGCCAACTGATAGACATATGTTCCTGTATTCGATACACTTCCCCAGTAGACTACAGTTTCAGATGAATAAATATCTTTGCTTAAACCATTTAACGGATAATTTCCTGCTCTTCCCCAACTTGAATATAAATTTAAATGGTTAAGGGCCTGGAGTTTATTGAAAAAAAATTCCCTGGCCATATCCCAGCTTAAGGCAACAGACGGGAAAAATTCCTTTTTGTTGAGATTAACACCTTCGATCAGATTTTCATAATTTCCGGCCAGGGATACAAAATATTTGTTTTTATAATTGTAATTGAGATTGCCTAAAATTGAGTTCAGATTGCGGATAACATCTCCCGAAGGGCCATGAATTGACATGGAGTTCCGGATATAAGCATCATCCGAAGTATTCAGTTCATCATCAGTTGCTCCATAACGATTTGCAACGGAGTCATTCCAGTATACCAGATCCCTGTAAATTTTTACTCCTGAAAACAGACTGAATTCGTGGTGGTTAATTTTTTTTTTCCATTTTAAATTCAGCATGTAATTGACTACGGTCACATTTTCATCGCTGTTTATATAGGTAATCCTTCGGGAGAGGTTGTTATTTCTCTGGAATATTGCGTGAATTTCACCTGTCGGGATCTGAATATCGGTTAAGTAACGGAATTTCCGCAATGACACATCATACGAAGCTTTTATATACAGGTAGTCGGTAATATCATATTTCAATTCAGCCCTGAACATATTGGATGTGATATCAAGGCTCTTTCTTGTATAATGAATAATTGAATCTATATTATAATAACTGGAAAGCGCATTGTATTCCTGGTAGATCCTGTATGCTAATACATCAAAACCCTCATTATCCAGAAGATAAAGTGAATCGGGAGTACTGAGCTGGCATGGCGATTTGTTGATCCCTTCAAACAAGATCTGATTTCCCCCGTATCCGTCAAGGTTATTTCTGTTTTCCTGGATACTACCCCTGTAACCAAGATTAAGCGTCACTGTGTTAAAAAAGGTTCTTTCTATGTTGGCTGCCAGCGTGTATCTGGTATAAGATGAATTTTTTATTATCCCTTTATTATTCATGTAATTCCCGGAGAGATAGATTCTTGTATCATATAAACTACCTGAACCTGACAACTGGTACTCACTGACCATTCCGGTTTGAAATATTTTGTCCTGCCAGTTTGTATTGGCCAGTGTATCCCTGTAAACGGTTCGCTGCAATTCTTCATCAAATACCGGGTAATACTGACGAATATTAACACCCAGTTTGTTTTTACCTGAGTCCATAGAAGCCAGAAAATCTTTGGTATCCATCAGATCATATCTTTTTGGGAACCATTGTACTCCCTGCTTTGTGTAAAATGTAAATTCATTATTCCTTTTACCGTGTTTGGTATCTATTAAAACCACACCGTTCCCTCCCTGGAAACCAAACAATGCGGTTGACGAAGCATCTTTAAGGATGGTAATATTTTCTATATCATGGATATTCAGATCGGCGATCCCGAGCGAGTTTAAGTTTACGGAAGGAACCGATACCCCGTCGATCACATACAGAGGGTCCACCGATCCGAAAATGGAACTGATCCCCCTGATATGAACCCGCTGGTGGTCGCCCGGCATACCCGATGTTTGTGTGGCCCATACACCGGCAAACCTGCCGTTCAGGATATCGGAGACATTGTTCAGGTTTGTATTTTCAATGGTAGTTGCGTTTATCGATTCGAGAGGCCTGCCCACATCAAGGTTGTAAAATTTACGCAATTTGGATGTGACCCTGACCTCGGATATAAGATTACTGGTTGGCTCGAGCGATATTTCCAGGAATTCACTACCGACCCTATTCAGATCGACAGTTGCTGCTTCATACCCGATATAACTTATTGTGAGCTGGTGGTATTCATCCTCCGTGTCTATTTCGAATATTCCGTCCTCATTGGTGATCACGCCCTGCAATGTATTGCTTACAATGACATTTGCTCCCGGCAGTGGTTCACCTGTATTTTTGTCGGTTACTATTCCTGAAATTTTATGACCATCATTTTGTTGTTTATTCAGAATGATGTAATTATTCCTGATGGTGTATGTTACCGAAAGTGATCTCTCAATATCATCAAGCAATTGCTGAATGGTAGGGTTTCTTTTGGTCACTTTCACCATTCCGCCGGGAGGGATATTTTCACCGTTGTAAGTAATAACTACCGAATTAGCGGAATTTACCATTTCCACCAGCATTTCCAGCCGGTAACTGCCCGGTTCCAGTCTGATACTTTTGTTTAGCGGATCATCCGGCGATTGTGAATAGGAAATGGCAGAGCAGAGCAGGAGCACAAAGACGATCAGTTGAGGAAGAGTCTGTTTCATGTGATTCAATTGTTCAGTCATTGTGAGCTGTTTTTCGAACGTACCTTACTGTATATTTATAATTCCTAATTTATTGGGAAGACATGGTTTCGTTGTTCCGGACAGAGAACACGATGCTGTCCTTGTACTGAATGGCTTTGACATCCATGGTTAATTCAATAATGCTGATGGCTTCATCCAGGGAAATATCATGAATGATCCCGGTAAAACTCCCTTTGCAATTATCCGTATCGCTGAAAGTTATTCTCTCCTTATAATAATCGGAAAGTTCATTGCATAACTGATCCAGTGGTGTCTGGCTGAATTCCAGTCTTTTTGTTTTCCAGGCTACATTGTTCAGACCGGAAACCGTATCTTTCAGGAACAGGCCTGTGGAATTGTTGAATATACCCTGCTGACCGGGATAAAGGATCAGTTTATGTTCCGTATCCTTTTCTTTGTAAAATGCAACTTTCCCGGTCAGCAGGGTTATGCGCACCTCCGGTTCCCGGCTTTTTATGTTAAAGGATGTTCCCAGAACCTCCGTAACAGTAGTCTTTGAAAATACTTTGAACGGATGTTCGGGATCTTTTGCGATCGTAAAAAATGCCTCTCCGCTAAGTTGAACTGAGCGGTTATTCCTGTTAAAGGATTTCGGGATCTCCAGGATGGAATTGGCATTAAGGCTTACCACCGATCCGTCTTCCAGTTGTACACTCAGAGTATCGCTGCCCGAAGCATAGGTCAGGTATTTTTCAGTATTGATTATTCCTGTTTTAAGCAATGCAATACTCCCGGCCCCCAGGAGAACAAATAACAGGATAACGGCAGCTATCCTGTACCAGTTTCCGATCATTAATCTGATCACACCGGGCTGGTCTGTTTTCTCCCTGATCAATGTGTTTACTTCTTCCCATCGTTTACCGGTATCGGGCTGAAAATCCGTGTAACTCTTACCCGTGATTTTCCAGAATTCATGCCAGTCGTTGTACAGGGCCCTGTTGGATTCCGATGAATTCAGCCATGCTTCAAACTTTTCAATTTCTTCTGAAGTGGCTTTGTTCGTAAGATAACGGAAAAGTAATTCGTAGTTCATTTTCGGTTGATATTTAGTCTATATCAGAATGACGAAATTCAGGAAAGATAATCCTACTCTACAGGATTTTTTCAATAAACTCAGAGGATATGAGACCGGGAGAAGGAAAGAGTCTGCTTTGAAAGATCATGGTCTCAGATCGGTATACTTTGCTAAAGCAGCTTTTACGAATTTTTTGGCTTTGGTCAGTTGGTTTAGCACGGTCTTCTCGGAGATCTTTAATTTCCGGGCTATTTCGCTGTTCGTTAAACCGCCGAATCGTTTTAACGAAAAAATGATATGACATCTTTCAGGCAAAGATTCGATTATCCCGGTTATTTCCTTTTCAAATTCCCGGTATTCGATCCATTTCAGCGGATCTGCATCATCGTGCACTTCATCGGATAATTCTTCCTGTGCCAAAGAAAGTTTAGCAGCGCGGCTTCTTAAATAATCTATCGACTGATTTTTCACTGCAGTGAACATAAACGATTCATAGGATGTCCGGATCTTTAACGAATCTTTTCTTTCCCATAAAAACAGGAATTTTTCCTGGACTATATCTTCAGCCAGTGCAGTGCTACGCACAAACCGGCAACAATATCTGCATAAAGGCGGGTAGAGTGTTTTGAACAGCTTTTCAAAACCTTGTTTGTCCAGTCTTTCAGGCATGGAATAATTGATCTTAAGGCCGACAAATATAGCAGGAAGCCTGTAGTAAATCAAGATTTCTTAAAAAGTATTCATTATGCGGACCGTTTGACAGACTTTACGGGACAAGCCATTCTTTTCTTTGTAATTTACAGAGGCCGGCCAATTAAGGAATTTTATAAAATAAAACGGTCTTTATTTCGTGTTTAACCGTTTACATTCGTTTGTACAAGTTTGTAAACGCCTTACTGTTTGTTTTTTAATGGAGTAATAAGTAATTTGGACAAAAAAGGAAAGATACTGTGTGAAAAGTGATATACGCAATTCAAACTTTCGTATATCGCCCCAAAATTTGGGCGATATATATAAGTTTTGGGGATAAAAAGTTTTATATATTAATGAGTTGTGCATAATGTTCCGAGACATATCGTACAGATGAGAAACATAATATTAATAATAGGATTCTTAATAATAAATCAAGTGATTGGTTATTCTTGTACGATTTTTAGTATTACGAAAGATGGAAAAACACTTGTTGGAAACAATGAGGATTATATAAAACCAAATACAAAAGTTTGGATTACACCTACCTCAAATACGGATTATGGTTGTATATTCTTCACATTCGATGCATTCTGGCCACTTGGTGGTATGAACTCTGAAGGATTGTTTTTTGACTGGGCATTAACAACCGTGCAGAACTATAAAAAATCAAATGATAAAAAGGATGTGAGAGGTTCAGTTTGCAAACTAATGTTACAAAACTGTGCAAATGTTAAGGAGGCTATTGATTTTATTGAAAACTATAATATACATGAGTTGAAAAATGCCCATATGTTAATAGCAGACAAACTCGGAAATTCAGCTGTAATTGAGTGGAATGGCAATGATATTTCCGTGATTAAAAATGAACAAGATTACCAGGTGTTAACAAATTTCAATATATATGACGCAAAAGAATCTAGATTAAAAAGTGGTAGATACTGCAAAGCAAGTGAACAATTAGAAAAATGTGATACTTTAACGGTTGATTTCGTAAAAGAAGTTTTAAAGTGTGTTCACCAAAATGGTAAGTACCCGACCTTATACTCAAATGTTTACGACTTGCAAAACCAATTGGTTTATGTTTATTATAGGCATAATTATGAATATGTGCACGTATTTGACATAAAGAAAGAGCTTGATAATGAGATAAAATCTGATTTGGCGATTTTCTTTCCACAAGTTATTCTTTCGGAATTTTCTGAAATAGATTTTAAAAAACGTTATAACAATAAGGAACTTAAAATTCTTGGTTTAGAACTTCAGAAAATTGAAGAGTATAACAAAGCTGCGATTACATTTGAATATGACCTAGAATTGTACCCTGATTCCGATGAGAGCCTTAAGCATTTGATTGATATATATGCTATTTTAAACAATGATAAGAAAACTAAAAAATATACTAAACGGCTTGAAAAGCGTAATTAAACACTATGCACAACAATGTGTATAATTCATAAGGGTTTCAGTGGTATGCGAAGCATAATTTCCCGCTTCAAATTTTGTATCGGAGGATACAGACGCAGCCCGCAATCCCTTACGAAATCATACACTCAACGTT
>JASFVU010000128.1:0-7049 GCA_050049665.1 Bacteroidales bacterium
CTGCCCAGGCCGGATAAGGAAGCCCGGGAGCCTCATAAACAAAATAAATAAAAGGCCTTAAAGGCCTTTTTTTAACCTTATCTGATAAGGTGTTTTATTGATTGCCGATGAACCATGGATGAAAAAGTCCGGATAAATAATTTTTATCAACTACTCGATCAAAAAAAGGACAGGTTCCATCCATCCGACTTCCGGTTTTACAACATCGCCCGTTTGCCTGTACTGGCAAAGAAAACCATTGAATATTCAGGTCGCTGCCCGGTTTGCAGAAAGAACATCCGATTACTTGAGGACATGGCCGAACAATTGCCTGAAAGCCTGAGCAAAAAGAACACCAGGAAACAGTTTGAAAAGAACAGAGATCATATAGAGGCGCACCTAAAAAGGGAACACAAACTGCGATATGCTAACTACTATGTGTCACTTTACACCCTCACAGGCACCCTGACCGGATTGCTCACAGGATTTTTGATCACCCTGTTTATAACAAATTCAGGAAATATTGTGTTGATACTTACTGCCTTTGGAATTATTTCAGGGTATCTTACCGGAAAAATAAAAGATAAAAGAAAATATCACCGGAATCAGCAAATATAATTATTACAGAATGAAGATCATTTTAACTAATTGATATCATGATATATACCTTCATATTTTCATTTTTGTTGAACGTAATCTTTGCTGACAAATGAAATTTCTTTTAATAATTTTATTCTATTGATTACTAAGCAGTTTTATTATTTTTCGTATTTTAGCAAAAATTGAAACCTCGCCGAAGGTTTTATTTTTTTTATATTGAAAACATTATTATGTTTGTATAAGAGCTATTTTATTAATCAAACCAGCACAATTAAAATTTTAAATTAAATAACAAGTACATCATGAAAAAACTTACGCTGAACCTATTGACACTTGGTGTCGCAGCTATTGTAATTAGCAGCTGCGGAGGTTTAAACAAAATGGTAGATAACTCCGGCACCGTTGATTACGATGTTCAACCATCTCCGGTAGAGACCCATGGTGGTGAAGTCGAAGTAACCATCAAAACCACTTTCCCGGAAAAATATTTTAATAAGAAAGCAGTTGTTACTGTTACTCCTTTATTAAAATATGAAGGTGGTCAGACAGAATTTGAACCAACTGTTTTACAGGGTGAAAAGGTCGAAGCCAATAATAAAGTCATCCCTTATGCCGGAGGTAATTACACTTATACCGGTAAAGTGGATTACAAAGACGACATGCTTAAATCCGAACTCATGGTTGAAATGAGTGCTCAGATCAAGGACAAGGAACCTGTTCCGATCCCGGGTATTAAGATTGCCGATGGTGTTATTGCCACACCAACACTTGTCAATGACAAAGCCAAAGCCATTCTGGTAGGAGATGAATTCCAGAGAATAATTCCCGAAACCTACGATGCGGAAATTCTTTATGTGATCAATAAGTACGATGTTCGTAATTCCGAACTTAAGAAAGAAGACATTAAAGCCTTCAAGGACAAAATAGCTAATGCTTCCAAAGATTCAACCATTGTTATAAAGGATGCAAAAATATCTTCTTATGCTTCACCTGACGGAGAATATGATCTCAACGAAAAATTATCGGGTAACAGGGGTAGTTCAGCAGAAAGGTATCTGACACGTGCTCTTAAAAAAATGAAAGTTGAAGGATATGACGCTGAGGGATTCCTAAGTACACTGGAAACCGCCGAAGACTGGGATGGATTCAAACAACTGATGGAAGAATCCGATATTGAGGACAAAGAACTGATCCTGCGTGTTCTTTCTATGTATTCCGATCCTGCTGTCAGAGAAAAAGAAATAAAAAACATAGCTGAAGCTTTTGAAGAAATAAAAGTGAAAGTTCTTCCGTTGCTGCGCCGTTCACAAATGGCCATTAACGTAGACAATATTGGATACACCGATGAAGAAATTCAGGCTTTGGCACAATCAAATCCCGATACACTGACAGAAGAAGAAATTCTTTACGCTGCTACCCTTACAGATGATAAAGATGAAAAATTACGTATCTATAAAGCAGCTGCTGAGAATTATCCTGAAAGCTTCAGGGCAAAAAACGGCGTTGGTTACATCCTGGTAAAACAGGGAAAAACCGCCGAAGCAAAAGCTGCATTTGAAGAAGCACAGGCTATTGAAGACAACGATGTCGTGAAAAATAACCTTGGAGCTGTTGCTCTTGCAGAAGGAGACATGACCAAAGCGGAAGAATTATTTACTTCAGCTATGGGCGCCGGCGATGCCGTAAATTATAACCTGGGGATCATCAAGATCAAACAAGGTGATTATACCGCAGCTGTAAATTACTTTGGAAACAAACCGTCATTCAACGCCGGTCTGGCTCAGCTTCTTAACGGTGATGTCAGTAAAGCCCTGACAACCCTCGGTGAACTGGGTGATACTGACGATGCAAAAGTTTATTATCTGAAAGCTGTTGCCGGAGCACGCAGCGGACAGGATCAGATCGTATTCACCAATCTGTCTACTGCAATTTCCAAAAATGCCGAATGGAAAGCATATGCTAAAAAAGATGCTGAATTCCTGGATTATGCAGCAAATGAAGCTTTCGTAAAAGCAGTTGAATAAGAAACTCAAAAATCGTATGATAAAAAAGCGGCCGGTTCACCGGCCGCTTTTTTTATTCGTGAAAATAACCCGGCTAAAGTATACTGACCACAATACCTGCCGGGGATAAATCTCAAATCCCAACACACAAGCTTATTGATTAACTGAATCGATGAACTGGTAAAATGAAGACCCTGATAAGCTGATCGTTGTTTCATTTAAGTTCACCAGTTTACCGATTCATCATCTTTATCAGACCAGTACCGAGGAACCAGCACCCAAATAGCCAAAAGCCAATAACCTAATTGCCAAAAGCTAACAAGTTAACAGGCCTTTGAGTATTGAAATTTGTTTTTTGGAACAGTTCATTTGCCGGATGACCGGTAAAACTCCCAAATGACTATTCCTGCACAAACCGATATATTTAACGAATGTTTTGTTCCATATTGAGGCACCTCAATAGCAAAATCACACAGATCTATTACCTTCTGCTGAACTCCGCGTACTTCATGCCCGAAGATCAATGCATATTTACTATCGGCCTGAAAAGTATAATCACCTAACAGGATACTCCCCTCGGTTTGCTCAATGGCCCCTATTTTGTACCCCTTTTTCCGCAAAACTTCAATTGCTTCCCCGGTAGTTCCGTAATATTTCCACTCGACCGATTCTGTTGCCCCGAGAGCCGTTTTATGAATATCCTTATGAGGGGGAGTTGCTGTAATTCCACAAAGAAAGATCGCTTCAACCAGAAAAGCGTCAGCCGAACGAAAAACAGAGCCTATATTATTCATGCTTCTTATATTATCCAATACCAGCACCAGGGGTATCTTCGGAACTGTCTTAAATTCCCCGGTGCTTATTCTGTTGAGCTCCTCATTTTGTAGTTTTCTCATAAAAAAAGCATTTACAATACAAAACAAATAAAATATTTTATTCGGAATGACAGCTTTGTGTCTTAATATGTTCTTTCTCCTCTTTGTCAAACTGAAAAATTTGGATACTTTCGTAACCCATCCGAATAAATTCACATTATGAATATTCATGAATATCAGGCTAAGCAGATATTAAAAGAATACGGCGTGCAGGTGCCCGAAGGGATTATTATTTCCGATCCAAAGGAATCTGCCGAAGCTGCCGAACAAATAAAAAAAACTACCGGGACCGGCTCATGGGCCGTAAAAGCACAAATTCATGCCGGTGGCAGAGGAAAAGGCGGAGGCATCAGAATAGCAAAATCAGTTACCGAAGTTGAACAATTTTCAGGTGAGATACTGGGCATGAATCTTGTTACGCCGCAAACCGGCCCTGCAGGAAAACAAGTCAGAAAAGTGCTTATTGAACAAGGGATCTATTACAAGGGCGAGGATCCGGTAGAGGAATTTTATGTCAGTATTTTACTGGACCGGTCTGCCGGGAAAAATATCATTATGTATTCGCCCGAGGGAGGCATGGACATTGAAACCGTAGCTAAAAATACGCCGGAACTGATCTTTAAGGAAGAAATCGATCCCGGCACGGGGATCCGGGACTTTCAGGCACGAAATATTGCCTTCAATCTCAAACTCTCGGGAAAAGCATTCAAAGAAATGGTAACGTTTGTTAAGAAGCTTTATAAAGCTTATATCTCAGCCAATGCTTCTTTGTTTGAAATTAATCCGGTTATTAAAACGTCCGATAACCTGATCTTTGCAGCCGATTCAAAAGTAAACCTTGACGATAATGCATTATTCCGCCATCCTGAGTACAATGAACTGAGGGATCTTAACGAAGAAGACCCGGCCGAGACCGAAGCCTCGGGATATGGTCTCAATTTCGTTAAACTGGATGGCAATGTCGGATGTATGGTCAATGGTGCCGGACTGGCCATGGCAACAATGGACATTATAAAACTATCCGGCGGAGAGCCGGCAAATTTTCTGGATGTGGGTGGCACAGCAAGTGCACAAACCGTAGAAGCCGGGTTCCGCATCATTTTAAAAGACCCGAATGTCCGCGCGATCCTGATCAATATTTTCGGGGGAATTGTCCGTTGCGACCGCGTTGCACAGGGCGTGGTCGATGCTTATAATACAATAGGAAAGATCCCTGTTCCTGTCATTGTTCGCCTTCAGGGTACCAATGCGGAAGGTGGTAAAAAAATCATCGATAATTCAGGTCTGAAAGTATTTTCAGCCATTACCCTGCAGGAAGCCGCCGATCTCGTCCAAAAACTGGTTGATTGGTCACCTGAATAACTTTTGTAAAACAAATTACTTTCTCAGAAGGGGCATTGTCATACAACGGGCTCCTCCACCTCCACGCGAAAGCTCCGAACCATCAAACGTAATGAGTATTTTCCTGTACTCGTCATATAACCGGCGATCGTTAATTATCTCCATGGCGGTAATTACCTTATAGCCGTTTTTGGCAAGTTCTTCAGCCGTATGAACATTTCTGAAATAACCAATGAGCTTGCTGTGCTCAAGGGCCAGAAAATTAGCCCCGCTGTGCCATTGTTCTCTTTCCTGTAAAATAGGCCTGGCCCCTCCACAGGTTATCGGCTTAAGATCTGCTCCTATACTGTGAAGCCCCTCTATCAGATTATCAACATACGATATTTCCTTTATCTTCTTGTCCTCTATATGCATCAGAACCGTATGGTATCGGTTCTCGCCCAGGATCAGAGGTTCATATACCATGCATTCGTCCTGACTCAGTAAAGTAAAAACCATATCCAGATGAATAAATGATTCGGGCTCATCAGGCAGTTCCTGAATCAGCACATGTTTTAGAGGAGCGTGTTTTACCAGTTCCTGAATTAAATGGTCAACCCCGGCAGCTGAACTCCTTGTCCCAATACCGATAATTAAGGTATCTTCATTAAGAACCAGAATATCCCCGCCTTCGATGGTGTGTAATTCATTACCGGCTGTCTGACCTGTCAAATGAACCACATTGCACGAAAATTCCGGATAATATTTAAATAAGGTTTCCATAAGAATTGTTTCGGGTTCCCTTATTTTTTTTGCCATGGAACCAATGAATACGGTATTACCGATGACAAAGGATGCATCCCTGGTGAAAAAAATATTATGAAGCGGACTGATAAAATATCTGTTCTTGCTCAGAAAATTCGTCAGGGTTTTATGGTTCAAAGGCACTCCTTCGAGTACCTGGCGGCATAATTCCTCATTTGTAAGAGCATTCAGTTGCCTGATAAGCATTTCGTCCGAAATGTAAGCGGAAAGAGCCCCGATAAGTGATTCTTTTGCTTCATCAACGGTCAGGGTCTTTGCCAAAAGGTCTTTTACTTCGTAAACATGACTGAACAGTTTCAGCACTTCTTCAAACTGGCTGTATTCCCTTGATGCAATTGAAAGGTTCAAAATATCACTGTATAAAGCCCTTTCTGCCGTTGCAGGCGTCATATTTTCAACTTCCGGACCGGGTTGATGAATAATAACAGCTTCCAGCCGGGCGGTTTCCGAAGCAATATTTAATTTAAGCATCGTTCAGGTTTACCTCATTTATTATGAATACATTGCATTTTTTTGCCTGTGTCTATTCACCGGTAAAATTAATCTTTCTGTGGGTTCCGTCACAAAAAGGCATTTTTTTTGATTTTCCGCAACGGCAGAATGAAGCCATTTTCATTTGCCGCAGCTCCGATCCATCCGCCCCGATGATCCTGAATCTGCCTTTAACCACCAACGGCCCGTCTTTCATTACTTTTACTTCGGTTATATCTTCTGCTTTTACGGATGAAACGTCTTCCCGGTCGTCCCTGTCTTTCAGGTCAGATACCTTTTGCTTTTCCTTGTCATTCCATTCAAAAGTAAGAGCATCGGTGGGACATAAATTCACTACCCGTATGATCTCCTCAGTTGAAGCTCCTTTCATATTGATCCAAGGCCTTTTTCTCGGATTAAACACATCAATGAGTTCCTTATAGCATGTTGTAACATGAATACATTTTTTCGGCTTCCAATAAACCGTTATCTCTCCGTTGGAATATTCCCTGTCATTATTTCCCGTACGATCATTATCCATCCCTGAAAGTGTATTTTATAAGAAAGGCATCTATAAATTTATGAAGAAAACCTGCTAATAGAAAAAGTATTTCATAATACAAACCAATAATTCTTAATTTCGTTTAATTGTAAGTAAGAAAAAAATTGGTATAGTAATTGCAAATCCATAGGAACAACCTGCTTGTTTCAATGACAAGAAAGATCATCATATCGTTTCTGCTTTGGCTCTTCATGGTGCCCTTTACCATGAGTCAGGATACAATTGACTACTCAGACAGTTATGTTTTGTATGGAATAGTCGTTGGTAACGATACGATCCTCGTATCAAGCATAGACGAAGTAATTATTTTCCCGAAACCGAAGTTTACTTCCCGGCGCGAATGGAGAAGGTACTACCGTTTGGTACGCCATATAAAAAAGGTGTACCCGATAGCAAAGGCCGCAGGTGAAAAAT
>JASFVU010000129.1:0-7007 GCA_050049665.1 Bacteroidales bacterium
CTGCTACCTGAACCAGAAGGATGTTGTGCCCGGAATCAAGATCCAGGTATGTTGAAACCGACCCTTTGCCGGAAATGCTTTTAATGGCATTGAAAAGTAAATTGGTAATTATTTTTTCATATTTGTCCTTATCGATCAGCATGAAGCATTTTGTAAACGAAGCCGAAAGCTTCATGCCTATGTCTTTCTGACGGGCATAATCAGTAAAATTTGCCATTATATAACCGGTCAGCTCCAGTATTTCTGTGTCGGTAGGACTGACCTTCATCATTTGACTGTCGATCTTGCCGAAATCAAGGATCTGATCAACCAGCAGTTTTAATCTGTATGAATTGCGGAATATCGTCTTCAGTTCGGGAAGGTTCTTTTTTTCCTTCATAATTTTTTTCAAAGGTCCGAGGATCAGGGTAAGCGGTGTACGTAATTCGTGCGAAACATTGGCAAAAAACTGTTGTTTCATGCGGGAAAGCTCTTCCACTTTCTGTTTTTCCAGGTGTTCCATCCAAAGCTTATTTTTCAGGTTCACGGAGATTATCGTGTGCTTACGGAAAAAGTAAATGCCAAGAATAAGAATAATCAGGTATCCGGTTTTTGCTATGGCAGATTGCCACCATGCCGGTTGTATTACTATTTCAAGAGATATGCCTTCTTCATTCCAGAGCCCGTCGTTGTTCGATGCCCGGACACAGAAGGTATATTTCCCCGGGTCAAGGTTGGTATAGGTGGCGCTATGCATGGATTTGACATAATTCCACTGCTTGTCAAACCCATCGAGAATATAGGCATACTGATTGTTTTCAGGTTCGAGAAGATTCAAGGCAGCGAATTCGAGGGTAAAAACATTCTGTTTCCTGGTAAGTTTCAGTTGTCGTGTTATGCTAATATCTTTCTTAAGGGGCGAGTCGGGAGCATTTATTTTTACCGGTTTGTTATTGATCAGCAGTTCTGTGAAGACGATCCTTGGGACATGAGGATTGTCTTTTATTTCCGACGGATCGAAAACAAAATATCCGTTTGTGCTTCCGAAATAAAGCAATCCTTCCTTGTTCCTGAAAACTGTACGGTTGTTGAACTCGCTGCTTTGTATATCACCAAAGACCGGGTAATTCCTGAACTCCGGATCTTTGGGTAATGAGGTTCCGTTTACAAATTTAGTAAGTGTATTATTCGTGCTGAACCAGATATTCCCATCCCGGTCTTCCGTAATGGCTTTTATAAAATTGTTGGGTAATCCGTCTTCTTCCGTATAATGACAAAATGAGCTGTCTTTCCTGACGAAATAGTTCAGCCCGTTGCTGGTCCCTATCCAGACCGTATTCCGGCTGTCTCTGAAAAGACATGTTCCGCCATTATAATTTATGCTTCCCGTATCGGCGGAATCGTGGACAAATGTTGTAAAATGTTCCCGCCCGGGATCCAGCATATCGACTGCCTCGGTTGTCGATATCCAGATATTGCCCAGGTGGTCCTCCATAACATCCAATACGAAGTTACATGAAATCGAATTTCGATTGAAGTCTTCGCGATAATGAATAAACTCATTTTCCTCCGGATCAAAAGCATCAAGTCCTCCCCCGACCAGTCCGATCCACAGCAAATGATCGCTGCTTTCAATGATTCTGTAAACATTGTCACCTGCAATAGAACCCGGATTATCCGGATCGTTCCTGAACCGTGTGAAAGAATTGCTATTGTCATGAAAGAGATTCACCCCTCCGCTCCAGGTACCTGCCCATAACATGTTGCGACTGTCACGGAGGATGGCCAGAACAGCATTCGATCCGATGGAGACAGGATTTGCATAATTGTAAACAAAATATTCATAATTCCCCGAGGCCTTGTCATAACGGTTCAACCCCTTTTCCGTTCCGATCCACAGGTAATTATCATCCTCAAAAATGGCACTTACATGGTTGTTGTTAATACTCGGCTCGTTGCCGGTAAGTGTCTTGTGATGCCTGAAACGTTGAACAAGCTTGTTATAGTAACTGATACCTCCGCCGAAAGTTCCTACCCACATCGTGTTTTGCCTGTCTCTGTACAAAGCATGGATCGAATTGTTTGATAGTGACGTTATATCGGCAAGGTTATGCTCAAGCCGGGTGAATTTGTCCATACCTTTGTCAAAAGCATCCAGGTTAAACAAATTGATGCCGCCGTTCTCAATGCCTACCCACAGGTTCCGGTCCTCGTCCTCGGCAATCGCATAGATCGTTCCTTCAGCGATGTGTCCGGAATGTGAAGGGTCCGGTATAAAGTTGATAAAACGCGGTTCTTTCGGATTTTCGGTCGGATAGGTCATGTAGCTCAACCCCTGTGAATTGGTGCCGATCCACAGGCCTCCCTTGCTGTCCGAAAACAATGCCCGTATAAGCCGGTCCTGCAGGGCATCAGTCCGCCGTGGATCAGGCTCTATGGTAAATACGGAAAAGTCAGCCGGATTGAACAGCATTAACCCGTTAAGGGTGGCGAGCCAGAAATTTCCTCTGTCATCTTTCAGGATATCGGACACATAGAAATTGTTGTATAGCTGCAGGGATGTGTAATCGTTGGTATTGAATAAGAACAACCCCCCGGCTGTTCCTACCAGTAAGGTATCTGCATTCAGTTCGTACAGGCAACTGGTGTAAATGGATATCGAAGGAACGGAAATGAATTCATCCGTTTCCCGGTGATAGTAATTGAGACCTGCCTGGGTGCCTGCCCAAAGCCGCTTTTCGGAATCCTCAAAAATTATATTTATGGTATTATGGTTGAGGCCGTTTTCCTGTTCCGAATCGTATTCATAGATCTTGAAGTGTTTTCCGTCATACCTGTTCAAACCATCGGCTGTTCCTATCCACAGAAATCCTACATGATCTTCCGTAATGGTTTTGACCCAACTTCTGGACAGGCCATCCTGAACACTTAGCTGTTTGAATTTGAAATTTTCGCCTTGTGCAAGAACGAACATGTGCAGAGTAATGAATATGCCTATACAATGAATGCGTATCATCCTGTCAGTCATTATAAATTTCAATGCAGAGGTTCGGGTAGTCGGTAAACTGAAAGCTCTTCCAACGGGAAACTACCATTTTTGAAGAAACTAACAAATGAATATAGTCATTATATCTCAATAATTTTATTATTCCGACTGTTACAGTTTATGTCCTGTTAAATCAGCAAAGAGCCATTACCGGGTTCACCGATTGATTCATAAAATTTAACTATCATCGACCGGAAATCGTAAGTAATACGTTGGTTTTGTTTTCTGTACACCCATCCCGTCCTCCCTTTATTTCAGGCATTGTGCCAAATGGGAACATAACAATGACCGAACCCCTGTTAAATTCTTATCAGTTAAATTCCGGGAACAGTTGCAGCAAGATACATAAATTTGTGAAGAATAAAAATAGGTTGCTGGTCAGGATCTTTAGGTTATCCGTTACTTCATCATCATTAAGACGATGAATCGGTAAACCGGTGAATTGATTAACTGAAACAAACTATGAGCTTATCAGTATTTTCATTTTACCAGTTCATCAATTAATTCATTTAATCGGAATTTAATAGGTTGGAATTTGAAATTTCATTTCTCATTATTTAAGTGTGACGTGTCACTAATCCGTGCTTTGTTTGCACGCCTGACCTCATTCCTCTATTCAAAAGATAATTCCGATAATTTTGTATACCGGTATATCTGTATACAAGTATATCGGTACACCGAATGGGTTAGGTATAACATAGTATCCTCCCTGGTATGATCATACCATTTTCCGACCGGCGAGCAAAAATTTTTTTACCTTTATTCGTCCAATTCTAATCACATCTTTACAGTTGAAAGTATAACAAAACGTATCACAATGAAAAAACATTCATGCACAAGTATTGTAACATACTTAAAATCAATTGTTACTCTGATCTTTTTTTTGTTTTTCATGAGTAATGTCACTGCTCAGCTTCAAACATCACCATTATTTACCAACGGCATGGTTCTCCAGCGGGAAACCGGGATTCTGGTATGGGGTTCTGCGGATGCGGAAGATACGGTAAGTGTTTCCCTTAACGGAGAACTGTCGTCTTCCTTTGCGGATACCGACGGGAACTGGATGGTTTCACTGCCTGCCATGACTGCAGGAGGTCCTTATGAAATGGTTATATCTAATAACAAAGAAAACCTCACACGTGCGAATGTGTATATTGGCGATGTATATATCGCTGCCGGACAGTCAAATATGGAAATGACCCTGTCACAGGCCGATGGCGGATCTGCCGAAGCGGCTGCTGCCGATAACCAGACAATACGGGAGTTTAAAATTCCAAAGACAGTCAGTAACGAACCCGTGGAGGATCTTCCTTCAGCGAGCGTCTGGAGGCCGGCTACCTCTTCTTATGCAGGAAACTTTTCTGCAGTGGGATATTATTTTACCGGCGATCTGCAGGCCGAGATCGGAATTCCCATAGGGATCATTAATGCAAGCTATGGCGGTGCCCGTATCGAGGCATTCATGAGCGAAGAAATGCTTGGTTTTGATGAAACGTTCGTAATACTCGCTAATGGCGAGCAGGAAAGACAGCCCACCCTGATCTACAATGCCATGATCAACCCCATGGTGAAGAAGCTGCCCTTCAAAGGATTCCTCTGGTACCAGGGTGAATCGAATGCAGACACGAGGGAAGACGCACTTGCCTATGGCGATCTGGTCGGGTCTGATCTGTTGGCAGTTTTATTTGTCAGACTCAAATTTTAAAAGTAAAGCGTATTGATCCCGCTAGTGCAGCGTATCCTGATCAATGCATTCATCCTATCCGAACGGAGTCCTACCTGACAGCCGTCAGACAGGCCTTTGAGTATTGAGATTTGTTTTTTGGAACTTCATTGTGATTTGGAATTTATTCCTTTTGAGCAATTCGTATATTTCATTTAATCGATCACCGGTTTATCAGTTCATCAATTACACGATCGCACAATTAAACGATTAAAGCAGTATTTTGTAAAAGTGCAGTTGTCATAAACCTAACTGCACTTTGATCTCAGGCACACGAACGTTTATTTTAACAATACCTTCTGTATAAAGATCTGCCCCGGACAATGTACCTTAAGAAAGTAGATGCCGGGTTGCATTCCCTGCAAACGGATGGAATTCTTAACAACCTTTCCTTTTACGGTCAGCTTTCCACTCATATCAAAAATTTCATAGGACAGTCCCTCAGGCCGGATACCGGAACTTTCCAGGTACAGTATTCCTTCAGTCGGATTGGGGTATAGTGTCAGACTTATGGTTTTAGAGTGAAGTATCAAATCAGGATTGATAATATTCAGCTTAAAATAGTCCGATACACTTGCATCTGCGGTATCAGCAGCTGTAACTTTAATGGTCAGCACTTCGACTTCCGTGGGGGTTCCGGTTAGCGTTTTTGCCGTTTCATCCGGCTGTAACCACTTCGGCAGTTCATCGTCATTTTCAAGTGAGAAACTTACTTCAATTGTTTCATTCCCGTCATCATCGTGGAATACCGAGTCATTCAGCTGAAAGGTATATTGTTCGTTAACATAAGCTACCTGATCAGGAAGCGGGTTTTTAACATAAGGTTCAAAATTTGTGGTTTTCAGGCTATCGAACAATGACCCGATAGCTATCCAGTAGGTGCCATCCGTACCTTCAAACAGCAGATATTTACCATCGGGAGTTACCTTGGGTGTTTTCTGTCTGGTGGAAGTATTTATTTTTGGTCCCAGATTCTTGGGATTTGTCCATCCCCCGTCATTTGACGGATAGGATATGTATATATCCTCTGCTCCGTAACCTTCGGGTCTTTCCGAACTGATAAGCAAATAGCTTTCATCCGGAGCAACATAAGGTGAACCATCCCATTTGGATGTGTTTACCGGCGCACCAAGTCTTTGTTTTTGCAGATACTTCCCTTCTTCATCCGGTGTGGAGCAAAAAATATCACCTGTATTGTCGGTACAGTAATACAATGTTCTGTTCAATGAAACCGTTGAATAGGTGTCATCATTAGATGTATTAATTCCTGGTCCCAAAGAAACAGGTTCAAGCCACCCGGATTCATCTCTTTCTATTTTCCATACATCAACGTAATATCCTTCTTTTGACGGACGTGCTGATGAAAAGAACAATGATTTACCATCGGGTGACATAAATGGCATCAGATCGAAATATTCGGATGATTGTATAAAGTCTGCCGGTTCAAAATCACTCCATGAACCACCTTCGTATTTCGCATAAAGTATATCAGCCCATTTCCAGTTAACAATGTCAACTATATTGAATAAACATTCCGTACCATCAGGGGAAAATGTTACGCCTCCGCTTGCATAGTCAATCCGGGATATGATTCCCGGTGCAAATATGACGGCTGAATCTTCCGGGGGGCCCTGTCCGAAATAATCGATTGTTAATTCCTGTGCAAAAAGCTGAACAGAAGATATAACAGCCAGAAGTACCGGCTGACAAAAGTTAAATTTTTTCATATCAATCGTGTATTTTTTTTTACTTTACACGAAACTATCGATCGAAAAACAGAAATACGATTCACAGATAGTTTATGTATGGTTCGTGTATGCATTAAATCGACCGGAGGAATTTTTTATGGCAGATAAAAAAGTGCATAGGGTACTCTCAAAGTGTAAACGTGAGATCATTTATAAATTCTCGGGAAATTATTCTTATCAGTTGAAACATACGGATTTCCTGTTGTTATCGGATGAAATAGCAGAAGCATCCAAAATAACGCTCAGCTTAACCACACTTCGCAGGATCTTTAAAGATGAATATAAAGGTATACCTAAAATTTCAACCCTGAATGCATTCGCGTTGTATCTCGGATATGAAAACTGGAAAGAGTATTACAAACAAAATCAGACAGAAGATCATAATACTCCTGAACCTGTAAGCAGTAAAAGAAAATACTTACCGTCCTTTTTTATCATACTTGTTTCCGGAATTTTAGTGATCGCTGTTATTCTGTTAATTATCAAACCTGAAATATTATTTGAGTCAGTT
>JASFVU010000131.1:0-6991 GCA_050049665.1 Bacteroidales bacterium
AGGTTTTTACTTTTTGCCATTAATTCTATTTCTCCTGCTATATTAGTCGATTTGATTATTAATAAACATTTTCCTTCATATGCTTTTCTGTAAGGCTGTTGAAAACTTTCCAGACTTGTTGGGTTTCCATTGCCAACTGCAATAATGGTTCCCTGACCTTTTAAATCAAATTCTACCAAATTATCAGCGAATGGGACCAATCTGTCATCCTTATCCAAGATTTCTACTGTTATAAATGCCAAATCTTGTTTGTCCGCCCTTATTTGCTCACGGTCCGAAATTAATTTGATTTTGTATGGTTCGTTAACTGTTTCAAGAACTTTTTCTATTGCTTTATTTCCATGAAGAAATCCAACGGCTTTCAGTTCTCCTTTTTCGTAAGGTAATTTCCAGTAAGCTTTGAATTCCGTATATCTGTTGGTTGTTTTTGTTGAAATAATTCTTTCATTTAAAAGTACCTGAACACTATCGCAAACCGAATAGGCAACAATTGTTAGCGAATCCCCTTCATGTCCCGGCCATGTCCAGCTTGATTTGACATCTTCCCAACCCCATCGTGAATTTTGTTCCATAATAAAAGAAGGATTAGGAGATTTAACGAAAACAGATAATGGTTCACCATTATTAAACAAAATATCCCTATAGTAAGACCGAGGTCTTCTAAAACCACATAAATCAATGTCACCTGAGTAAGTTGATTGCCATGGAAACAATTCAGTATCTGTTCCTCTAAATGATTTTCTTGAATTCCATCCTAAACATACCTCACCCATAAAATCCATAGCTGTCCATGTAAAATTTCCTATCACATAGTCGTTATCAGTAGCACGCATCCAATTCTTAAAGCAATTTAAAGGGTCAATCTCACTTGAAAACTGGATTCTATCTGGCAGACGTTGGTGATCATTAACATATTGAGATGATTGATAACTGTATCCACAAATATCAAGGTTTTCAAAAAATGGATCTCTGGATTTCCACAAATTTGAATCTCCATCTCCCCAATCTTCCATCATAGTAACATTTGCAGTAATTGCACGTGTTGGATCAATTGCACGTATAAAATCTTCCATTTCCCGACCAGTGGCTATTGCCAGGCTATCTTTGGCTTCCCTTGCCTGATTACGTATGCTCCATGCAAAAACACTTGGATGGTTTCGGTCTCGTAAAACCATATTTTGGACATCATGTCTCCACCATTCATTAAAATACTTATGATAATCATCCTCTAACCACCCTTGTAACCACACGTCAAAGGCCTCATCAATTACCAACATCCCTATTTTATCACAAGCATCCAAAAATGCAGTAGATGGCGGATTATGCCCGCATCGAATAGCATTAAAACCTAAATCCTTTAATAACTCCACACGCCTTTCCTCAGCTCTGGAATATGCACAAGCACCCAAGGGACCATTATTTGCATGTAATGCCCCTCCTTTTAACTTGATGCTCTTCCCATTCAAAAACATTCCTTTTTCAGAATCATAAAAAATAGTCCGCACACCAAATGGAATTTCTGTTTTATCAAGAATTTCTTTGGACGATCGAACAGTACAAATCAATTTATATAATGTTGGTGATTCTATAGACCACAGCTCAGGATTATTTAAACTAATATTAGCTTTTGTCCTTGATGGCACTTGATGATGGATGCGGGTGCTTATATATTTTGATGCTACAACTTTCGACTGATTATCAATTACTTCAAAATGAATATTTACATCTTGATTTTGATAAGTATGATTAAGTAGGTTTAACTCTATCTGAATTTCTGATTTTGATGGATCAACATTATTAGTTATAATGTATACTCCCCAGGGTTTGATGTGAACTTGATTAACGATAGACAGGGATACGTTTCGGTATATACCTGAACCTGAATACCATCTCGAATTCACACCCTCATTTTTTACCTCAACGGCAATTATATTTTCTTTATCTCCGTAATTAAGATATTTTGTTAAATCATACCAAAAGGCTGTGTATCCATATGGTTGAATGCCTAAATGATGGCCATTGATCCAAAAATCGGAATTCATGTATACTCCATCGAAATTAATGTATACAATTTTGTCTTTATCGGATTCTGAAATTTTAAAATGTTTTCTGTACCATGCTGTTCCTCCAACGGTGAATCCTGAATGTTTACCCCCTAAGGCTTTTGAATCAAAAGGACCGCTTATAATGCGCCCATTGGCTATGTCTGTTATTTCTAGATCTTCAATACTCCAATCATGCGGCAGTTCAATATTTCTCCAGTCGGTATCATCGTATTCGTATTTTTCTGCACCATCGGCTGTTCCTTTTTGAAATTTCCAATTGAAATTGAATAATGAATCTCTTGTTATTTCTTGCCCGAATGTAGTAGAAGAAATTAAAAACATTAATGTAAGTAGAATAAATTTGATCATGATTTTATTATTATCATTGGTTTGTAATATGTTGGCCATGGTTGCACCCAACGTTAAGTATGAGAATAGTAGCCGACTGAGTTGCACTTTCCTGTCAAATTACACGAAAGTTTATGTGGGATACAACCCTTGAAATTACTACTGTCCAGGCTATTATTTTTATACATTGTTATGCGCTTTTTTATTCTTTAATATTTTGACAATTCGGTTATAAATTATTTCCGCTAAATTCCAGTCATATCCATCAAAATTAGTTGTATTATTGAATTGAATAACAACCATGTCCATGTCTTTGTGGTATTTTGCAATGCTCTGGTAGCCGGGAAGTAGCCCTGTATGTTCGTAAACGTAAATTGAAGAATAGATTTCCTGTTCTCCTTTATTAAACACCGAGCCATCGTTTAACGCCCGCAAGAATATACCCACGTCTTCCGCTGTAGCCAGCATTAAGCCCGTAAATTCATACTTGAAATCGGTTTCAACACCATCATAATAGCCGCTCATTACTTCATCTATATTCACTTCACTAAGCGTACCGAAAGTGTGTTTCAGCCCAAGTGGAATCAATATTTTCTCCTTGATATATTGCTGGTGGGGATAGCCCAGAGTTTTATCAATGAGGTCCTCAATCAACATATAATTGGTATTTGAATATCCATAATCTTCACCTGGTTCAAAGTCGGCTGGCAAATCCAGGGCGTATTCAAGTGTTTCTTGTCTGTTTTTTGGAGGTTTTGTCCAATAATCAGGATGGTCAACAAAATTGGGAATGCCACTTCGATGCCGCACCATCATTCTCAAGGTTATCTTGCCTGAATATTCAATTCTTCCCGCAAGTTCCGGAAAGTATTCAGCAAGTGTTTTATCCAATGACAAACGCCCTTCTTTAACTAATTTCGTGGTAGCAACGGCGATATATAACTTTGTAATACTCGCAATTTTGAATAAGGCTTGTGGGTAGGCAGGTATTTTATTTTTTCGGTCATGCCAGCCTGCGGCATAAAACTCCGGTGGCTTTCCTGCTTCGTCCACATAAACAATCATTCCATCAAATCCATAATTAATTCCTTCGTTGAGTTGTTCTTGAACCGTATCAGGTAGTGGCATTATCCATGCTCTTACCAAAATCCATGGTACAAAGTATAAGGAGCTTATGCTGGCAATAATAAATACGATTCTTAGTATTCGTTTTATCTGTTTCATTTTCATAATGTCATACTATTTCAGTGTGACGCACTTCTTTGGTTCAAATTCTGACTAACGTTTTTATCAAACGATTAATTTTCAATTATTTACAAATATAGTTTTTCGCTCAAATTTTTCAAATTTCCTCCTCCAAAAACGTTGGCTTTGGAAATCAGTCTCTCCGAGTCAGGGGGAATTGCGCACAACGGAATGGTATATGAGACGTTTGGCATTTCAAAGCGTTTTCCTATCAAACCATTGCAAAGTTTATTAAATGTACTGCCGCTAAAATTAGTACTTCTCACCAAATGTTTTATATACCGCTGTTGTATACTGGTGTTTATTATCCAAAATCGAGAAAAAAATGTATATTTGAAACACTAAATTTTTTGGATGTTTAAAATTAATTCGGAACTGGTGAAGTAAATAATCATAGTCTTTTACGGTTTTGATTATCCCTTTCGTAACTCACGATAAATTCTTATCGGAGTTTTTCTTGTGTAAATATATTAAGTAATAACTGACTAAATTACGAGAACGTTGGCTTGTAATTTGTCATAATAATTTTAAACATCATGAGTAATAAAAGTTCAATTCACGATTTTGACGTAAACCTAATAGTAGAGTACTATTCAAATACTGAGCGACAAGGATGTGGAAGTCCTGACGTGACTCTTAAAGCATTAAGTTTCATAGACAATCTTTCATCTTGCTCGCATATTGCTGATATTGGCTGCGGTACTGGTGGACAAACAATGGTTTTAGCCAGTCAGTTCGAGAAAAAGATTACAGGTATTGACCTTTTTCCAACTTTTGTAGATTTATTTAACAAGAACGCTGAAAAATTAAATCTTAGCAATCGCGTAAAAGGTATTGTTTGTTCAATGGATAATCTCCAATTTAAAAATGAAGAATTAGACATTATATGGTGCGAAGGTGCAATTTATAACATTGGTTTTGAAAAAGGTCTTAGCGAATGGCGTAAATTCTTAAAAAATAATGGTCACATAGTAATTTCAGAAGCAACTTGGTTTACTGATGAGCGACCTGCTGAAATAGAAGAATTCTGGATGGATGCTTATCCTGGCATCGACACAATTCCAAATAAAATTGCACAAATGCAGAAAGCAGGATACACTCCAATAGCTTCATTTGTTTTACCAGTTAATTGTTGGACTGAGCATTTTTATGATACACAAGTTCAGCCACGTAAAAATTTTCTAAAGAAACACGCTGGAAATAAATTTGCCGAAGGATTTATAGAAAATCAGAGACATGAAGAACAGTTATATCGAAAATACAACAAGTATTATGGTTATGCTTTTTATATTGGCAAAAAAGTCTAATTATTAATCAATTCGAGAGGTGCTACTCTTTAATGTAGTACCTCTTTTTTTCTTAGCACATTTGGTCTGTAGGGTGCTGGTCAGTATTGGGCACAACGTTCGGTAGATACAAAGTAGGCGATTGCGGGCTTCAAACTAATCAAACCGTTACAAAGTTGAAGCGGGCTACAGCCACTAAATTTAGTACTATCACGCCTATTTTGTATATACATTGTTGGCTGCTGCGTTTTATTTCCTACCTGCATTCATGTTTTTGAACTCCCGAAAATACAAACAAACAATAGGATTATTATTTTTTTCATTTCAAATGTTTTAATTAATTAAATTTCCACCAGTCAAAATAAAATAAATCTTTTTCTCCGCTGAAGACAAGATACACATCATGAACTCCTTTGATATTTTTGTTTACCGGTGCGGTATATGTACTCCAAATACCCTCTTCGTGTGCGGAACTTACCTCAATAGTAGCAATCACTGTCCCGTCAATCTTATCAGCCCGAATTTCAATTTTGCCTCCGGAAATCGGGGAAACACTTACTTCAACAGAATCAGCGCCATCAGCAAAATCAACATCCCGGTTTTTTATGTAATCTCCATGATCTATTTTGGTTACATAAACACCTGTTTTTTCATCTGACGCAGTCTTTACACCTTCAGACCAGGCTATAGTTTCTGCTTCAACTCTTTGAAACGGGTTTAGGTTTTTCACACTTTCTAGTACTCCTGCTTTTGTAGGGGTGATCATTGGGATGGAACCATCCTCATTGTATTCGAATTGCTCAACACACACTGAACGTTTGAAGCCTTCGCCGCCGGACAAGTCCTGATCGTGATAGAAAAAATACGAGTTCCCACAAAAATCAATGATTCCGGGATGATTTGTAAACGCCAGTTGCGGAGCTCTTTCCATGATATAGCCCTGGTAGGTCCATGGTCCTTCAGCAGTAGGAGCGGTTGAATAAGCAATATACTCAGGTATACCTCCCGCAGCAAAGATCAGGTAGTACAAATTATTTCGTTTATAGATCCATGGTCCTTCAGTGTAATTTGAATGGTGCCTTCCATCTTCAGCAATACTTTCTCCAAACGAGTCTGCATCCATTTCGACAGAAATAATTCCTTTATTACCAGTACTTAGGTCATAAGAAATCATATCCTCATTGAGTTTCACATAAAAAAGTTTTGGATTTCCCCAGAACAGATATGCCTGACCATCGTCATCAATAAAAACTGTGGGGTCAATATCAGTCCAGACATTCTCGCTGTCCACAATTAATCTGTGGCCCAGCGGATCATAAAAAGGACCTGTAGGGGAATCGCCTACCAATACGGAAATTCCCTCACCATGAATGGGCACATATAAGTAGAATTTACCGTTTCGCTCAATGGCTTGTGGAGCCCAGGCTCCGTTTGTTTTATCAATCCACTTCAAGACTTTTAGAGATGCTACCGCACCATGATCTGTCCAGTTGACCATATCTTCGGACGAGTAACAACGCCAGTCGTACATCGTAAAGAAATTATCGACTGTTTCATCCTCATCGTGAGAGGTATATACATAAACTATCCCGTTATATACCATTGGTGCCGGGTCGGCGGTATAATATGTTTGTACAATGGGATTTTGGGCGAAGCCTGAAATTGAAAAAGCCAGGCAAAAGACTCTAAATAATAAGTTGTAGGTATTCATAAAACATTGGTTTTGTTGTATTGAAAAGATGTAATTTATCAGTTTAGAATTAAATAAGTGGTTCACATAATGTTAAGCGTTACCGGAATAATTTAAGTTAGGGCGTAATTCTATATTTCTGCTTCTTCAAGAGGATAAAACTGCCACCAATCAAAATAGAATAAGTCTTTTTCTCCTCTAAAGATAAAAAACACATCATGAACTCCTTTGATGTTTTTATTTACCGGTGCTGTAAATGTACTCCAAATACCCTCTTCGCTTGTCGTATTTATCTCAACCGATGCAATCACCGCCCCGTCAATTTTATCAGCCCGTATTTCAATCTTGCCGCCATAAATAGGAGAAACACTCACTTC
>JASFVU010000130.1:0-6991 GCA_050049665.1 Bacteroidales bacterium
TGCAATGAACAGGGTGAGATCATTGAGGTGAATGATGCTGCCTGCAAAAATCTGGGATACACACAAAATGAATTTCTGAACCTGACCATCGGGGATATTGATCAGGAATACAATGAACAGGAGTTCCGGAAATTCTGGAAGAATGAACCGGCCGGAAAACAATGCCGTTATGAAACAACTCATAAAAAAAAGAACGGCACCATTTTCCCTGTTGAGGTCTGCGCGATAACTTATCTGGATAAAAATATTCATTACATAGCCGAAATTGCAAGCGACATAACCGAAAGAAAGAATATGGAGGTCAGGTTGCTTAAAAGTGAGGCCCAGCTTTCCAATACCATGAAAATAGCCCGGTTGGGCTATTGGGAATACGATGTGACAGAAGACTATTTCACTTTCAATGACCATTTTTATTCGCTTTTCCACACCTCTGCCGAAGAAGTAGGAGGATATAAAATGAGTTCCGGGGAATATGCCAAAAAATTTGTACATCCTGATGATAACCGGATAATTTCCGAGGAGATGACAAATGCTCTGGACACCAAAGATCCTCACTATTGCCGGCAGCTTGAACACCGCATTATATATTCAGACGGCGAAACAGGTTATATGAGTGTTCGCTTTTTTATTGTATTGGACGATAATGGGAAAACGGTTAAGACATTTGGAGTAAACCAGGATATAACGGAAAGAAAACAGATCGAACTGGAAAGTGTGGAATCTGAAAAGAGGCTGGAAACCATCCTGGATAATCTCCAGGGAATAGCTTACAAATGCAAAAACAACAGTCACTGGACCATGGAATATATCAGCGCCGGTTGTAAAGCACTGCTGGGATATAACGTGGATGAGCTGATAGGTAACAAAGCGGTTTCTTTTAATGAGATCATACACCCGGATGACCGTAGCAAAGTATGGAAAGAAATTCAGGACGCTTTGAAATTGAAAAAACAGTATTCTGTAGAATACAGGATCGTTGCAAAAGACAAAAACGAAAAGTGGGTAATCGACAGGGGAAGTGGTATTTTCAATGACAAAAAGATAGTAACCGACCTGGAAGGATTTATCACAGAAATTACCGATCTGAAAAGCACCAGGCTGGAACTGGAAAAAAGCGAAGAAAGATACCGTGCGGTATTCAACGGAGCTTCCGAAGGGATCTTAATTGCTGATAAAAACACCCAAAAAATCCTGTATGTCAACCAGACAATTTGTACCATGCTGGGTTATAACAAAAATGAACTGAAAAATCTTGGGATCAAAGGTCTGCATCCTTCCGATAAATTGGCTGCTACAAATAAAAGATTTTGGGAAAATGCCTATAAAAAGAAGGCTGCAATTCATTCTATACCCTGTATTAAAAGGGATAAAAGCATTATTTATACCGATATCAGCTCTTTCCCTGCACTGATCGATAACCGTGAAAGTACAGTCGCATTTTTTACCGATGTAACGGAAAAAATACAGCGGGAACTGGAACTTAACAAACTATCAAGGGCGGTAAATCAGGCTCCTGTACTGATTATCATAACCGACAAAGAGGGGAAAACAGAATACGTAAACCCGAAATTCACAGAAGTAACAGGTTATACTTTCGAAGAGGTAAGGGGACAAATTCCGGATTTTTTAAAATCCGGTACCTATGCACAATCCATTCATAAAGAAATATGGAAAACCATTCTTTCCGGAAAAGTCTGGAACGGAGAACTTGTTAACAGGAAGAAAAACGATGAGCTATTCTGGGAATCAGCTTTTATATCCCCGGTAACAAATTCCGAAGGAGAGATCACACACTTTGTTGCCATAAAAGAAGACATTACGGAAAAAAAGAAGACCGAATTTGAACTGATCAGGGCGAAAGAAAAGGCAGAGGAATCCGACCGGCTGAAATCAGCTTTTCTTGCCAATATGAGCCATGAGATACGTACCCCCATGAACGGAATTATTGGCTTTTCAAGCTTATTAAGCAGCAAAGATCTTTCTGAAGAAAACACTGAATATTACAAAGGTTTAATTACCAAAAGCGCAAACCAGCTATTGACCATTGTCAGCAATATCATTGAAATATCAAAAATCGAATCCGATCAGGTACAGGCTAATCTGAATCCGGTGAACATGAAAGCATTGCTGAATGACGTCTCATTACCGTTTAAAAAAGATGCTGAAAAAAAAGGACTGGTATTTAAGCTTAATATCCGGCTTACAAACGAAAACGCAACAATCGTAACAGACAATACCAAAATAAGGCAGATTGTTACTAATTTACTGAACAATGCACTCAAATTTACAAAGACGGGATTTATCGAACTCGGTGCCGGTTACAGGAACAAAGAATTACAGATCTATGTCAAAGATACAGGTATAGGCATAAGTAAAAACATGCACGATAAAATGTTTCAACGATTCCGGCAGGCAGAGGAAACACATACCCGTGAATACGGCGGTACAGGCCTTGGCCTCTCAATATCCAAAGCCTACGTGGAATTGTTGGGTGGAAGGATCTGGATTAACTCCGAAAAGGGAAAAGGAGCTACGTTTTATTTTGCCCTTCCCGTCGTAAAATACAAGAGCAAAAAAACAGAAAAAAATGCAGAACAAAATAATGCAGTAACCATGGAAACCGACTGGTCAGACTATACTATTCTTATTGCTGATGATGAACCTCTGGTAATCGATTATTTCAGGGAAGTCCTTGATCAAACGAATATAAAAATGCATTTTGCCGTCAGAGGTAAGCAAGCCATTTCCATTGTCGAAGAACATGAGGATATAAACCTTGTATTACTGGACATCAGAATGCCGGAAATGAATGGTTTTGAAGTGTTCAAAAGAATAAAGGCCCTTCGCCCTGATCTGCCGGTTATTGCTCAAACTGCTTACGCTTATTCCGATGACAGGGACGAAATATTAAATACAGGATTTGATGATTACATATCCAAACCCATGAGTAACCATCAGGTACTTGAAAAAATAAATGACTTTCTCAAGTAAAGAAAACAAGTTGGTTTTGCATATTGTCCGGTACCATATTTCAGGGTTAATGAAGATAATAACAACCATATAGCAAGTCATTATCACATCATAATATTTGTTAATCAGATACTTGGTAATTCGAAAGTTTTTTGTAACTTAAATTAGTTTTACCTGATCATATAGTTACGCGCAACATATGATCCCTTTGTAAGGTACTGCCAACTTTCCCGCATAAAAACTGAAACCATATAAGTTGCCGGATTATTAATAATGTGGTAGTAAAGTTCCTGAATGCAAATAAGCCGTTATGAAAGAATTGAATAAACTGACAAAGACTGAGCTGATCAGAGAAATTAAACGGTTAAGGAAGGAAAACGATTCATTCCATCATTATCAGAAGCTAAGTAAAATCGCAGTTGACTCCATTTTCCTGAATAAGATGAATGGGGATATAATTGAAGTTAACGAAGCCGCATGTCAAAACCTTGGTTATAGTCATAAGGAACTGACCGGGATGAATATCAACGATATTCATCCTGCCTATTCGGCCGGGGAATTTGAAAAATTCTGGAGAGAAAAACAACCGGAGAAACAATATCTGTATGAAACAACACATAGAAAAAAAGACGGGACAATATTTCCCGTTGAAGTAAATGCCGTAGTATTCACAGAGGAGGACAGACAATACATCATTGGTATTGCAAGAGATATTTCCCAGCGAAAAGAAACAGAAGCCACATTGATTGAAAGCAAAGCCCAGCTCTCCAATGCTATGAAAATTGCCCGGTTAGGTTACTGGGAATACGATGTGGTGGAGAATTATTTTTATTTTAACGACCAGTTCTATTCCATTTTCAAAACCACAGCGGAAGAGGTTGGTGGTTACAAAATGAGCCCTGAAGAATATGCCGGAAAGTTTCTGCACCCTGATGATATTCCCATTGTTGTAGAAGAAACAAAAGAAGCAATTGAAACAAGCGATCCCAATTACAGCCGGCAAATTGAACATCGTATCGTTTATGCCGACGGCACCACCGGATATATCAGTGTACGTTTCTTTATCATAAAAGACGATCAGGGAAGAACAATTAAAACTTTTGGTGCCAACCAGGATATTACGGATAGAAAAAATGTCGAACTGGCAATTATTGAATCAGAAAAAAGACTGAACGGAATATTGAATAACCTGCAGGGAATGGCTTATAAATGCAGGAACAACAGAGAGTGGAATATGGAATACATCAGTGCCGGATGCAAAGCCCTCACGGGATATCACATGGAGGAACTGACCGGTGAAAATGCTCTGTCATTCAATGAAATAATACATCCTGATCATCGTGAAAAAGTCTGGGACCAGGTCCAGGAAGCAGTGAAGAAGGGATTGCAATTCCATATTGAATACAAGATCATCAGAAAGGACAAAAAAGAAAAATGGGTTATGGACAGGGGAAGTGGCTTTTACAATGATGATGGTAAAGTTTCACACATTGAAGGATTGATTACGGATATCACAAAAATTAAAGAGACCGAGCTGGAACTCAATAAACTATCAAGGGCTGTTTACCAGGCACCGGCGTTAATTATCATAACGGATATAACGGGCCACATCGAATATGTCAATCCAAAATTCACAGAAGTTACGGGTTACTCCTTTGAAGAAGTTTATAGAAAAAATCCAAATATTTTAAAATCCGGAAATCATTCGAAAGATTTCTACAAAGAAATGTGGAAAACCATCCTCTCGGGAAAAACCTGGAGCGGAGAAATCGTAAATAAAAAGAAGAATAAGGGCCTGTACTGGGAGTCCGCACTAATATCACCGGTTATGGATTCGGAAGGAAAGATCACACATTTTGTAGCCATTAATGAAGACATAACAGAAAAAAAACGTACCGAATTTGAACTTATAAAGGCAAAGGAAAAGGCAGAGGAATCTGACAGGCTTAAATCTGCTTTTCTGTCTAATATGAGCCATGAAATACGTACACCAATGAACGGAATCATCGGATTTTCAAGCTTGCTGGCAAGCAAGAATCTAACCCAGGAAACTACCGAATATTACAAAGATCTGATAACGAAAAGTTCCAATCAACTCCTGTCAATAGTCAATGACATCATTGATATCTCCAAGATTGTATCAGACCAGGTAGAACTGAATCTCATACCCGTCGATCTATACGTCATAATGCATGATGTATCCATGGATTACAAAAAGAAAGCCAAAGAAAAAGGATTGGATTATATCGTAAAGAAAAAACTTCCGGAAAATCAGTCCAAAATAGTGACCGACCCCTCGAAATTAATACAAATACTTGGCCATTTGCTCGATAATGCAATTAAATTTACAAAAACAGGATCGGTTGAATTGGGTGTTGTCTCAATGAATAAAGAAGTGAAATTCTTTGTAAAGGACACGGGCATTGGTATAAACAAAAACATGTATGATAAGGTATTTCAACGGTTCCGGCAGGCAGAAGAGACTCATACAAGGGAGTACGGAGGAACCGGATTAGGCCTTTCCATCTCCAAAGCCTATGTGGAAGTACTGGGTGGAAAGATCTGGATTGAATCAGTCAGGAACAAAGGAACCACGTTCTATTTTACTCTGCCATGCAAAAAATGTACAAACAAGAAATCAGATACAAACGAAAAAGACATTAACATTTCTACCATGATTAATCAAAACTGGTCCGACAATACCATATTAATCGCCGACGATGAACCATTGGTGATCGACTATTTCAGAGAAGTCCTTGCATCAACAGGCATAAAGATGCATTTTGCCAGGAATGGAAAAGAAACTATTTCATTCGTAAAGGATAATCCTTCCATTGACCTTGTACTGCTTGATATCAGAATGCCTTTAATGAATGGTTTCGAAGTATTTGACAAGATCAAAAAATTACGCCCGGACCTGCCGGTCATTGCCCAGACTGCTTATGCTTTTGCACAGGACAGGGAAAAAATCCTGACGGCCGGTTTTGTGGATTACATAGCAAAACCCATCCACAATAATCTCCTGCTTGAAAAAATTGCTTCTTACCTGAAGAAATAACGACCCCGCCGGAAAGATTTTGTCCGGCACAAATATGAATTATGCCCACAGATTTATTTATTTTCGTAACGCGGTTCTTATCCATTCTTCCGGTAACCTGAATAAAATGACCATAAAATACAAATCCATAGGAACCATCCATACCCCTTTTGAGAAACCTGAAGGAATGCCGATTCAACCCCGCGGGGCAAAGGGAATTAAGGGAATGGTTACAGTAAAGAAAAAATATACGGAGGGACTTGCCGATCTGGAGGGGTTCTCACACATTTGCCTCATTTACCACCTGCATAAATCCAAAGGCTTTAATCTGCAGGTCATTCCGTTTCTCGATAACAAACCTCACGGAGTCTTTGCCACACGTGCTCCAAGAAGACCTAACTCCATAGGAATATCAGTCGTCAGGTTACTGAAGATCACAGACAATACTATAGAAATTGAAAATGCGGATATCCTGAACGGTACTCCCCTGCTGGATATTAAACCATACCTGCCTGAATTTGATGTATATGAAGCCGTCAACAAAGGATGGGCTAAAGATATCACAGACAAAGTGAAGCAAATAAGGTCAGACAGCAGATTTAAATGACCCGCGGTTTACATGAAAGAAGAATACGCACATACTGACTGACAATTCACATGAAAGTCCAGTGTGCGATCTCATTACCAATAAAGTAACAGGATCATGAAAATATCGGTATTCTGGTTCAGAAGAGATCTGAGACTCATTGACAATACGGCTCTCAATGCGGCCTTGCATTCAGGGCGGCCGGTTTTGCCTCTGTTCATTTTTGATACCAATATCTTAAAAGAGTTGGATATCGACGATGCCAGGATAAGTTTTATTCATGAATCGCTCCGTGCCATCCACAACAAATTGGTAACAAAGGGAAGTTCCCTGCTCTGTCTGACAGGCGATCCCGTAAAAGCATGGACCACGATCACCGGTAAATTCGATGTGTCGGA
>JASFVU010000132.1:0-6989 GCA_050049665.1 Bacteroidales bacterium
TCTATGATCAATTGTATGGTTGATGATGCCATGCTTATAAATCCTTCGGCAATGGCTGTTCGTTTCCGGTCGGGCTTACCACCAACATTTATCATGCGGGCTTTCCCTTTATTATCGGTATGACTCAGTTCATTCATTTTATTAACAGAATTTCGATTTTGTCTCCGGCGTTTAAAGTTTCGCAGCCTTTCGGGAATATGCCAAAACCATCGGCATTGATCAGTCCTGCGATGTGGGCTGAACCGTTGAACCCGATTTCTTCTGCCTGGCCCGAACTGTTAAATCTGACCGGAAAGAATTTTAACCTGCCGGTCTTTTTCCTGGTAATAGGATCTGCTATTTCGGAAAGTACGACAGACGGAGAGTACATGCTACCCATGATATGAAAAAGAAAAGGTTTCACCAGAATTTCAAATTGCAGCAAAGAAGATACGGGATTTCCGCTTAATCCAAAACAGAATTTATTTTTGCCTTTGGCAAAACTGACGGGTTTACCGGGTTGAATGGCGAGCCGGGTAAATTGCAGCTTCAGATCAAGCTCCCTGAAGATCTGCGGTATGTGATCATGATCGCCAGCGGATGCACCTCCGGTAACGATGACCATATCGGAAGATACTAAAAGACCGCTCAGTATATGTTTAACGGACTCTTTATCATCCACGGCAATACCCTGATACTTTGCTGTCAGATTCATGGATTGTAACTGGGCAATGATCTGGTAAGCATTGCTGTTTCGTATCTGAGCCGGTCCGGGTTTTGAATCCGGTTCAACGAGTTCGGATCCTGTGGCTAAAACAGATATCCGGGGTTGTCCCGAAACCTTCACCCTGGCTTTTCCGGCTGAAGCCAATACAGCAATATGGTGTGGCAAAAGAAAAGTCCCTGACGACAGCACCAGATCTCCTTTTTTGACGTCTTCGCCAGACTTGCATATATTCGTTTTTGAAGCAGCTTTTCCACACCGGATCCTGTTGTTTTTTTCTTCCGTCGTATCTTCCTGAATGATCACCGTGTCGGCTCCTTCGGGAACAGGAGCACCTGTCATGATCTTTACGCATGTTCCGGGTCCGATCCTGAAAATTTCATTGCTGCCGGCATACAATGTTCCGATTACTTCCAGACTTTGAGACAGATCTTCCGAACGACAGGCATAACCATCCATGGCTGACTTATCGAAGGGAGGTATATTAATATCCGAATACACATCTTCGCATAATATGCGGCTGACTGATTTTTTCAGATCAACTTCTTCGGCAGGCAGTGTAAAATTGTTTTTTTTCAGTATATCGAGCGCTTCATGCAATGTATACATGGTTATTAAAATTATTCGTTCAGTTTCCAGGCATTGTTTTCAATACTTATCGAATTCAGGTCCAGATCAAAACTATTGATGCTAAAGTTCACAACCCTGACCGTAGCCGTATCGGGGATCTGTTTTGATCTTTTTTCGGATTCACAACTAATGTGTCTCAGAAATAAAGATATTCCCGGCTTAATGAAAGTCAGTATACCGGCCGATTCACATACCACCAGTGTATCTTCTCCGGTAAGTTGCCTGATAAGTTCTATCCCTTTTTTCAGTTTGTCATCCGAAACCTGCAACAAATAAGCCTTTTGAGCTCCGGCGGCAAACATACGTGAACTGTCCTTTCTTGTGAAGTTCCCGGTTTCTTCAAATATGGCACATCCCTCTTCGGTAATAATTGCTTTTGCACTACCGACATCACTATGGATATGGGGAGTGATCTTCAGTCCGGCAATCCGGTTATCCCTGCTGAATTTTGATATGATGTTACAGGCAAGAATGGTTTTTCCTACATTACGGCCTTCTCCCGTAATAACCAGATAATTTGTCAGTTCAGTCATTGTTCCAGATCCTTCATGGTATTCAGGTTAAGCAATTTGATGTCTTTTCTGACACATTCCGAATCGTCCGGATTCTGTTCATTAAAAATATGAATGAAATTTTGCAGCCTGAAATCATTTCTTTCAATCTGCATTTCTATGCATGGAAGGACATTTTTATGCAGGATGACCGGCAATGGCTGTAATTCATCATTCTTTCCTTTCAGACAAACCAGTTCTTTCCCTCTTGCTTTACCGGTCATTTCATCAACCAGTCCGGTATTGATCCCCAAAATGTCACATGCTGTAATAAAGCACAGATCGTTGCTGCATTTTTGCACCGAGCTGTAGATACCTCCAATCGGGCCAATGCCATAGATTGTGTCTTTTATAAGCGGGTATCCGAATCGCCTGTATTCATTCCTGTTCGCACTGATCAGTATTTCCTCACAAAAAGGCCTGATCTGGTCCAAAGCATGTTCGATCAGTAACTTCCCTTTGTAGGAAACAAATCCTTTGTCGGTTTGCATACGTGAACTTTTTCCGCCGGCAAGCACAATCCCTGTTAAAAGTATTTCTGCCAATGGATAAGCGTTTGTCAAAATTAGGAAAGCTAGTTCACAAAAAAAAACCTCAAGAATCAAAGATCTTGAGGCTCTGTAGAAGTAGAAGAAGTATAAAGATGAAAAACCGCATTTTTTCCTGTTTATTAACGGCTATACTAATTTAAGCCAATCAAATCCCTGTTAAAATAATACGGCAATGATATTCATCACCGGAAGCGATGATCTTTGTTATTTTTTATTCCCGGCACTCACATAGATCCTTTCATCCTGCTTTATTTCTTTCAGGAAAGATAAGTCACCCCGGATCTTCCCGAAAACATTTACGGGGCTGCAAGCTCTTGGGGCAGGACCCAGGCTCAAAGGTGTCGGGCCGAAAAAAATACAAAATGCAGCACCAACAGGCCAGTAACCCAATTCGCCTTTTTCAAGGATCTCGTGTGCATCCGGTTCTTCGGGAATACCCACAGGAATGGTAAAGTATATTTCTTCTCCCCAGATATTTGCATAACCGTCCATTGGTAAATTTTCCAGGATCTTTTCTGCTGTCGGTGTATCGTATAGTTCAGCCTCAACTATAAGATTGTTTATTTCTATTTTGATTTTATCCATGGTTTGACAGAGATTATAACAACCTGTAATTGTATTATTTTGTCATCGGGTTTTGTTTCTTTTTTCTTTTTTGTCCTTTTTCCGTCCAAAAATCCGCTTGATAAAATCACCGATGGATTCTTCGGTCTTTTCAAGAAGATCAAGAATGTCTTCAAATTCTTTTTCCCGGTAGTCATCGCAATCCAGAGAATTACTGATATCTTCCGGGATATTGAAAGAAGAACGGATCGAAGGACCGTATACAGGATCGGAATAGACTTTTTGCATATACCCTGCAAAAATCGGCAGGGCCATATAAGAACCCTGTCCGTACCTGATGGATCTGAAACGAACCACAGGGTTATCACCTCCGACCCACACTCCTGTGATCAGATCAGGAGTGATCCCTACAAACCATCCGTCGGTCTGATTTTGTGTCGTGCCTGTTTTTCCTGCAATGTCGTTTTGAAATCCGTAAACCGTACGGAGAGAAGATGCCGTTCCCTGATTCACGACATTTCTGAGCATGGCGAGCATAGTATTTGCTGTTTGCCGGGAGAGGACAGAGTCTTGGCTGATCACAGGTCCGGAAGTAAAAAGTACATTTCCAAGCTGATCTTCGATCCTGCGTATTGTCACCGGAGTTATTTCGTAGCCTTTGTTAATGAATGCAGAATAAGCCTGAACAAGCTCCAGCAAAGAGACATCCCCCGATCCCAGGGCCAGCGAAGGCACTTCAGGCAATTCTCCTTCAAAACCCATATTTTTAGCCAGTCTGATGATATTTTTTATCCCTGCCTCCATAATGAGTTTCGCACTGACCGTATTAACCGAATGGGTAAGAGCGCCTTTGACAGAGTAATATCCTCCGTAATTCCTGTCTGCATTTCTGGGCACCCAATCCTGGTAATCGGTATAGACTATACTGTCATTGGCATAAAAGTCGCACGGGGAGATCCCTGTTTCCAGTGCTGCAGCATAGACGATCGGTTTAAAGGTAGATCCTGCCTGTCTGTACGAAGACACATGGTCGTACTTGAAATATTTGTAGTTTATTCCTCCTACCCATGCTTTTACAAACCCTGTTTTACTTTCAACGGAGATCATTCCCGTTTGAAGCAAAGCGAAATGATGAAGAACGGAATCCAGCGGGGACATAGTCATTTTCTTTTCTCCGTTCCATGTGAATATTCTGGTGTCGTGTTCTTTTTTAAGCAAATCCAGAATAGCCTGCCGTTCCAGTTTTTTTGAGGCAAGTTTCTTGTATCTGGCACTTTCCATAATTTCTTTTTCTGCCAGGCCGGGATCCTTTTTCCATGGCTCATGTCCCCTCCAGTGTGCATCAAACTCTTTCTGCAACCTTGCCATATGGCTGGCAACAGCGGATTCAGCATAAGATTGTAACCTGTAATCGATGGTAGTATAGATCTTTAAGCCATCGGTGTAGATGTTGTATTTTGACCCGTCGGGTCTGGGATTTTCATCTGACCATTTGATCAGTTCCTGTCGCAGATACTCCCTGAAATAAGGAGCAGGACCTTCATCGTGCTGCAGAGGATGGTAATAGATCTTTATGGGTGTTTCTTTTAACCGTTCAGCTTCCTCTTTTGTGATATATCCGTACTTGACCATCTGATTCAGTACCGTATTCCTTCGGGAAGAAGCTGCTTCGTAATTATTCCTTGGATTGTAACTTGTATTTCCCTTCAGCATTCCCACCAGCATAGCAGATTCCTGGGGCAGCAGTTCGGATGTCTTTTTATCAAAAAAGATCAGTGCCGCTGTTTCCACTCCATAAGTGTTTTCACCGAACGGAACGGTATTCAGATAAAGTTGCAGGATTTCACTTTTTGTGTAAACTTTTTCAAGTCTTCCGGCAATGATTATTTCTTTGATCTTTGCAACAGGCAGGGTAAGAACGCCAAGTTGCTTTCGCGGATACAGGTTTTTAGCCAGTTGCTGGGTGATGGTGCTTCCTCCGCCTGAACTCTTATTGAACAGCAGGATGGATTTTATCAGCACACGAAACGTACTGCGCGAATCAACACCATGATGATTGTAAAAGCGGGCATCTTCCGTGGCAATAAGAGCATCCAGAAAAAACCCGGGTATTTCTCCTATATCGGTATTGGTCCTGTTTTCAACGTAATACCGGCCCAGCAAAACACGGTCTGCCGAGTAAATTTCCGAGGCGGTATAATTGCTTACCTTGCTGAGTTCCTTTTCATTCGGTATGGACCCGAACAATCCGATATATACCATGAATATGAATAATAACAGTATTCCTGTTCCCGCAAAACCCAGGTACAGGATCCATCTGATCAGGCGGTTTTTTGCAATTGATGTATTTTTTTTTCGTTTCTTCTTCATAGGCTATTGTAGGTTTATCCACCGGATCAGGTATACCTGATCAGTATCTTTCCCTGGGTATGTCCTTTTTCAATGTATCTGTGGGCCTGTGCAATTTCTTCCAGTCTGAATTCTTTATCAATGCAGATCCTGATCCTGCCTTTTTTTACCCAGTCGACAAGTAGTTTCAGGTCGGTGCTGTTATGTTTCATCAGAAGGGTCTTTGCTTTTTTGCCTTTTGTAAATAAGCTGATGATCTTATGTACAAGTATTTTGGGGCGGGGGAGTGTGTTAATATAAATGCCACCGGGAAGTAACATATGTCTGAGCTTTGGGAAACTGTATTTTCCAACGGTATCGAAAATGAGATGATATTTCTGATCCGATGTCAGGATATTTGTTTTTGTATAATTGATGAGTGTGGCATTAACCAGGCCATTGATAAAATCGAAATGCTTTTCACCGGTGGTAGCGGTTATTTCTGCTCCCAGAAGGGAAGCGATTTGTATGGCAAAATGTCCCACACCACCTGCAGCCCCGATGATCAGCACCGATTTGTTTTTACAGAGACTGCCCTTATCCCGCAACGCCTGCAGGGCAGTAAGCCCGGTGAGAGGCAGGGCGGCATATTGATGGCTGTCCTTACCGTCAGGTATTTTGGCAAAACATTTTTCCGTACCTTTTGCATATTCACCCAGACCACCTCCGTACTTGTTGCTCAATACGCCACACACCATGTCTCCCGCTTTAAACAGATCTGTTTCGGAACCTGTTTTTACCACTTCTCCCATGACATCATATCCCAGGATAACAGGAAAGTCCGAACCGAAGATAAACCTGTGATTTCCCTTTCTCTGCTTGAAATCGATAGGGTTTACACTTCCCGCAATTACCCTGATCAGAAGCTCATCGGCTTTGATCTCCGGTTCAGGTACATCGGCTATTCTGAAAACTTCGGGCGGGCCGAACCTGTCAATTATTGCTGCCTTCATTTTCTCTTTTTGTCTGCAAACATCGATATTCAAAAATTTATAAACAAACAAAATAATTAACGGCTTATTTAGAATTTTTCTACTTTAGCTTACTGGTAAATGAAATCCGGTCCGGTTTAAAACTGATCACCATGAAAACATTGCTTAAACTGCTTTATCTTCTGGTTGCCCTGCTGATCGTTCTTATGCTTGCGGGCATCTTCCTGCCTAAAGAGACATACATTGAATCTCATACAGGAATTGCTGCTCCTGTTGAGATTGTTTATGACCAGGTGAATGATTTCCGTAACTGGGAGAACTGGTCACCCTGGTTTGAAGCCGATCCTTCCATGACGATTACTTATGGTGACCGGGTTTCAGGAACGGGTGCATCCTTTAGCTGGTCAAGCGATGAAATGGGGTCGGGGAACCAGGTAATTAGGTCGGCAGAACCCGGCAGATCGATTTTTACCAACATTGATTTCGGGAACCAGGGAGATGCTGACGGGATATGGAAGTTTCAAAGCAAAGGGAGTCGTACAGAGGTAATATGGGCATTTGAAAACAATGATCCGGACTATTTTGAACGTTATTTTATGTTCCTGTTTCAAAACAGTATCAGGAATGATCTGAGTATGGGACTGGAGAACCTCAGGAAGGTATGTGAAGA
>JASFVU010000133.1:0-6976 GCA_050049665.1 Bacteroidales bacterium
TTCCGGTGGGTACATGTTCCACAAAATTCATCCGGTCAATGTTAAAATTGCCGCCCAACAGTTCAATTCTCAATATCTGTTTTTCCCCTGCGGAGATTTCAATATTTTCAATCGTTATTATCTGCCAGTCCTGATAACTTCCAACGCTATCTAAATATACAGTTGCAAGTTTCGCATTATCGAGTTTAATATTGAACTTATTCCCCGATTCCCAGCAAGCTGCACGTACCTGTATATCCATTGCCGTATAATGTTCACAGCTAACCGTATATTCCATCCATTCGTTTTCCCCTGTCCAGGCAACACAATAACCTCCGTCTTCAGTAGTATCAATATCCACCTCATCATCACGAAAAAGTGATCCCTGGTTAGCTGTATCCATATCCAAGAACGATATGGTTGGTCCACCGAAATCGTATTCTTCAATTTCAATTTTCCCGGGGATTACGGTTGCATCACCTTTAAAGGGTGTTTGAGATGCGAGCAGGTCAGATTTGCCAAAATACCAGGCTCTTACGTTGAAAAGATATTCTTCTCCGGTACTTTTATAAACCAGGTATATTTTATGTATCCCTGTAAAAGGAGTGCTTATATCGCAGGAAAATGCTTCGTAGGTATTCCATCCACCGGTATTTGAGATGTTAACTGTTCCAACAACAGGACCATTAAGCGAATCCAGATGGATTTCAATTTCTCCTTCACCACCATCCGATGAACACATAACCTCGAAAGTCGCCGGTGAATCGTCAAAATTGAGATTGTAATAGGCAGAATAATCGTTGTTGTTTATATACTCCTGATCATCACTGGGATATGGACCAAAATACCAGCCCTTTCCTTCATCGTATAAGGCACTCCATCTGAATTGAAAAGGATCATAATAATCAATCAGTGTCAGGCTTTCCGGCCAGGTTCCAAAATCCGGGGTCCAGCGAATTTCGCTTCTTTCTATCATTGTTTTGAAATATTCAGGATGATCTGCAATGACATCGGCTTCCAAAAAATTTAAATAGGATATTTCCTGTTCTTCAAACACTCTTATTAACGCTCTTCCTGCATATGCTGGGTGCAGAACCGACTCAAACTCTGTGATTATAAGCGTATATCCCGAATCTATCATTTGCTGATTAAAACCCCTTACCTCTTCTGATACACCATAACAATAACCATGCATAGCAACAGAAGCATTGCACCAGTCTACATACTTATCTATCTCCTTAAGCCAATTAAAAACGCTATCAATACTTATTGAATATACACTGCTAAAAAACATGATATGTGTTTCGGGAGCATGGGCTCTGATTGAATCATACGCATCCAGTTGCATTTGTAAAATAAGTGTATCGTAATTGGAGCGTTCTTCCGGTTCATTACATATATCAAATATCATATGCGTTTCATCTTTATAGCGTTCAGCATAAAAGCTCCAATACCTTCTTATAAAATCGATATCGGGTTTATAGTTCGGTTCTTCTTCAGTGCCGATATTCCGGTACCAGCTTGGTGTTATCACAAAATAAAGAGAGTCTTCACGTGTCCATTTTACCAGGCTGTCAATATAAGGTACCCAATCTTCAAGGTCATCAGGTCCGGCTCCCCCGGCGTACATTTTTAAGCAGTTTAGTCCGAGATTTTTAATTGCGGAGATATCCTGTCTCAGATCCTCCCACGTAAAATCATGCCGCCAATACCTGTCATAACATCCCCTGAGAAGCGTACCTTTATCGGTTACTACTGTTCCGTTCTGTATTTGTACCCTGCCACGCTGGGCCTGGGCTAAACTCAGAATAGTACAAGACAGAAATGCATATAGTAGTACATGTTTCATAGTCATTTTTTTTAATCGGACTGACATCTTTATATATATGATGAACAGAAAAGCGAAAACCCTTCACCTGAAAAGAAAAAAGGCTGTCACATGAAAATGACAGCCTCAGTCGATTGCGCCTGGAGTCTGGTTGCTCCGGATGACTTATTATGGCATATAAATAACCTTCATGGAAGTAGTTTTCGATTCAGATTGAATGTTTATCATATATATGCCATGTGGAATATTTAAATCGGATAAAAGAATACCTGTTGTTCCTGTGCAGGTTTGCATATAAACCAGTGATCCGTTTAAATCATACAGTTTAAATTCATATTCGGCATTTTGGTTATCCTCAATTTGAATATTTAACTTATCAGATGTCGGATTTGGATATACACTGACAGACATGTCGGCAAATTCGTTTACAATAGTGGAAGCCGGGCCTGTATTGCTTCCGTCGGTTCCGGGCGATCCATGTATTTGCTTAGAATAAGTCCAGTAGGTATATTCATCAGGATCGCCTGTCGGATTTATTTCAACAGAAACCAGCGAAGGGCCGTCTCCGTCCGGTGCTTCTGGCCATGGACTATGGTCATCGTAAGTGAAATCCATAATTGTTGTACCGTCACCTGCCAATACCAGTACTTGTTCACCGCTATTTGAAAAACTTTTTGAAAAATTGCCGTCAGCAATTCTCCCATAACGATCATAGAATTTCTTTGGCTTTGCGGCTACAACATAATATTGGCCCGGTGCTAATAAAGTGTTCTCCGGGAACTCAAAATAAATTGCAGAGTCAATCGTCACGCCTGTCAGGTTTATAGCATTTTCTCCACCCGTATTTTTAAATTCGATGAACTCGTATGATTTGCCGCTAATCGTATCGGTTCCCGCAATACTATCCGTAGGATGATAATGCAGCTCAGTAACTTTAAAATGAGTATAGTTTTCTTGCTGTGCAACAACATCGAGGTTAACCAGTGCGCTCCATTCACCGTCTTTGTATACCCTGGCTTTTATTACAGAAGATCCTTCTATGGGTATGGAAGCCCCGGAAGCTGTCATTTTTGCTTCGGTTGCTATACTTCCGCCTGTTTTCCTGGGGTCGGTACCATCCAGGGTATAGTATATAACACCACTCGAATTATTTAACGTAATGCCTGATGGATAATCGATAAATAATTGCTCACCGGTTATCTCAGTTCCGTTTTGTCTGATAACAGGAGCATCAACATCCGGAAACAGATCATACTCTTTTAATTGATCAATTACGATATCCGTACGGTAGGGGAAATAATCATTTGTCAATGCGTTAAGTTCCGGAAGCCAGGCATTGTCTTTTGTAAAAGGTATACTTGTATTCATATCACCCCATCGTGCCGATTCCCCGATAATGGCCATTTCAATTTGCTCTGCACGGAAGTTCATTCTTTCAATATTGCTTTCGGGAGTAAAAAGGCCATCACCATGCAGTCGCTTCCAGGCCAGATCGGCAAACCTTACTTTGTACTCTTTGTTTGAGCATAATTTATGGTGCAGCCACTGTGGATTGAATGATTCCCAACCGGAGATCTCCATTTTATCATCGCCGGTTCTGTATCCGATGTTTACCCTGTTTTCATACAAACCGATTCCCGGACCTGTTGCTTCAGTCATTAATGAATGTTCAGCATCATGAATTAAGAAAATAAAACCGGTTGATTTATCGGTTCTGTCTTTTACAGCATAGAAGTTGGCTGCGGATTTGTTGTTCGCATATGCCGAAGTCGGCGAATCGAAATTCCCCGAGTAAAAGATATTGATCATGAAATCGATCAGATTATCAATATCGACCAGCACCTCGGAATTTTTCTTGGGGTCACCATTTTTATCTCTTCCTTCGAGCTTGAAATAATTGGCATTGCTTGAGAATCCATTTTCAGTAAGGTTAAACAGTCTGATCCAGGTATCCTCATTGCCATCTGTTGCCATCATTCCACCGGAATAATTGATGTTGCTTTTCTTCATTACATCATAATCGTCATTGTCTCCTCCGAGATAATCAGATGCCCAGCGGGCTTCAGATCTTTCCTGTGTCTGATACAATCCCCAGTACAAACCGTTGATATATAAATGATAGTACCTGCTTCGTGTATAGGGGTGGCCACTTTCACCCTGGACATCCCGGGCCATAACCTCTCTGATAAAAGTGTTGTGGTCGCCATCCCACCCCATGGCCCAGCTATAGTTCTGAGCACAGCGAAGATCCACTTTATCGAACTGGTCAACCCCTTCTTCCCCGAATAAAGGATACCGTAATTTGCTATCGCCATATTCGCTGCGAAAGAATAAGCGGAAAGCGTGTTTCGGATAATTATCATGCCGGCTCCATCCACCCCTGATCCTCAGACCGGCATGAACATTAAAACCTTCCGAACCATCAGGGTTTAAGAGCTCAACCGTACATTCCTTTTCCCATATTTTCCCATGCTGGTCAGCATTCACATAAATACCGTCTTCCGGATCGAAGAGATTGGCATTATCAGTAACTATGGATAAGGTTGGTATAGCTAACATGGCATCATCAAAAATATCGCTGTATTCTGCACTGTTAACCACATCAGGATCCATACCATAGTCAATAACCTGCTCATTTATATTTGTTTGAGGCCAGTCCCATCCGGGATTTGTTTGTGTTCGTAATTCAGATAGAAAGATAAAACAGTGTGATTTTGATTTGGAAGGTGTAAAACCATCTTTCCCTACGGAAGCACGAATGACTACTCCCGGTGTAGATCCCCTGTTTGTTGTGTTTGCAGGATCGATAGTGATCGAAGTTATTGCCTGCCCTGTGACACGTGTAGAAGAAGTTTGCGGATTGCTGCCATCAAGCGTGTATACAATATAAGCATCCGGCTCAGTTGTTGACACCGTTAAATCGAAATTGGAATCATAAAAACCCGATTCATGGCTAAAACTTATATCGGCAGAGTCTAAAACATTGGATAATTGAGCAACAGCAGTGATACTTAAATCAATGTAGAAATCGGAACTGCCACTTAAAGAGGTGTTGCATGCAAATACGGCAAGTGTGTTTTCACCTTCAAGCAGGTTCAGATCTTCTGTATCGATGGTAAACAACTCGTTTGTTCCTGATTCATGCAAATCGGAGGATAAAGCATCATACGTAATGGATCCGGGCCTTTGTTGGCTAAGCACTTCCTGTCCGTTTATCCAGAGTGCAAATCCATCATCCCAGTTTACTGAAAATGTTGCGGAATTTATATCATCGGGATTTTCAACCTGAAATGTGGAACGCATAAAAACCGTGGAATAATTGCCATTCATGTCGGTAAGCTCCGTTCCTCCCTCGCCGTCACCATAACGAAAGGGAGCTATACCTTCATCCCAGGCAGAATCATCAAAATCCGGATTTACCCAGCCGGAACTTAAACTTTGAGCTTCATTTCCCTTAAGGTACCTGTAAACAGATTGTGCTGGAAAATCAATCTGTGAGTAGGCCTGATCGGCAAATATCAGGGAAAAGATTATCCCGATCGAAACAGTAATTTCAGTAATGGCGGATCGCTTCATTTTCTTATCGTTTTTGTGACAACTATTTATAAAAAGATGAAGTAAGAGCCCAAAACCCTTCACTAAATTTGATTTTTTTTGATTTTTTGCAGGGAAGATCAGGAACTACGCATGATAATCAGGAAAGACAGATAAGATAGCCTGATAATTAATTTAAAATTTTCTTTGTAAAAAGTGTTTTACCATCCCAGATCCGGATAAGCAGAATATTTGTATTGATGTTACCTGTGTAAATGGTAGTTGATTCGAACAGATCAGTATGTTGTGAATACAGCAATATTCCCAGTGTATTGTAAATAGCTATTTTAATTTTTCTTTCCTGCCCGTTTTCAAGTGTGATAGTTAGTTCCTGCTGATTCCTGTTATAGTTTATCCTGTAATCCGGTTGAATTACAGGTGAGGCAATGAATTGATCCATGGACCGGGCTATATTCCACTCAGGTTGTTCGGCACTCAGTTGTATTTCTGATCCGGAATTATCCATTCCGGGGTACTCAGGATATACAATATAGGTCCCAAAAGGCAGTTGTTGAAAACTGAATTCTCCTGAAGCATTTGTCAGGGTATAACTCAGTTCGTGGCCGTTATTGCCTTCTAATACAATTGGAATACCTTCAGGTAATTGTTCCAGGCTTCCGCTAATTGTTCCTGCTCCTGATAAATCAAATGAATAATCATTCAATTGAATATCGACATCATAGACATCGCCGTTTACCGTGATAATGTCGCATTGCTGCCAATGGTAGTTATTTACAAAGTAAGTGGGGAAATAGTTATCGTCAACTTCTTCGGGCAGTGCATATAAAATACAATTCCCTTCGACGAGTGAAGTAAATTCAAAGTCTTCACCATTCAGAGAATAAGTTTCGACAGCCAGCTGTTCACCGTTTTGTTCCTGGAAAGCAACTACTTTCCAGCCGGAAGGACTATTTATGGAACCCCATACTTTCCCGCTTAATGAATATTGCACGGGAGGCAGAGAAACAGGTTTACACAGGCTACTATTGCAACCGTATTTTGTAGTTATATATAAACATGCATTTGTACCTTCAGTAAAAGGATCATAGGTATGAACCGGGTTTTGTGCCAGGGAATAATCATCATCACCAAATTCCCACGACCGGTTTATAATTTCATCATCTGTTGTGGATTGATCACTGAACGAAACCTGAACCCGGCCTTCTCCATTATCAGAAATGATTTCATAATCAAGTTCAGATGAACAAACAGGTTTGAAAGTTGCATTTAACTTCTGATCCAGAATAATATCCCTCATCACTGACGGATCTTCCCATGCAGTGATATCCGCATCGTTCCAGGATAAGCGGAAGTCCCGTTCGCCAATCCCTTTATCATTGTCGGCAATAACAGCTTCAAAGCCAATTGTGTCGATAAATAATACTTCCTGTTCATTCAGCAAATCCCTGAACGAGAATAACATTTCAACAAACCATCCGTCGGCAGTTATTCCTTTATCAACGGATCCGATATAATTATAATTACCAATGCCAAAACTTGTTTCGCCCGTTCTGCCTGTATACTGATCGGTTTCCGGGAAAAGTGTAAACGTAAAATAACCATTGGTATAATACG